>NZ_JBSVWS010000134.1:0-17286 GCF_054071155.1 Pseudomonas sp. SDO5532_S415
CACAGTTGATCTCCAGTGAACACGAAATTTATGTGCCACTTAGATCCAATGTGGGAGCGAGCCTGCTCGCGAAAGGGCCTCTGGATCAGACCTTGAACTGATTGATCAACCGTCGCTGCTGCTCGGCCAATTTGGTCAAATCCGCACTGGCCGCGCTTGATTCATCCGCGCCGCCCGCCACTTCGTTGGCCACTTGCCCGATGTTGATCACGTTGCGGTTGATGTCGTCCGCCACCGCGCTTTGCTCCTCGGCGGCGCTGGCGATCTGGGTGTTCATATCGTTGATGACCGACACCGCCTGCGTGATGGTTTCCAGCGCTTGGGCCGCTTTGGCTGCGTGCTGCACGCTCTCGTCGGTACGGTTCTGGCTGTCCTCCATGACCCGCACCACATCCCGCGTGCCTTGTTGCAGCTGCTGAATCATGGTCTGGATTTCTTCCGTGGCCTTCTGCGTCTTCTGTGCCAGGTTACGCACCTCGTCAGCCACCACCGCAAAGCCACGACCCTGTTCACCGGCCCGGGCCGCTTCGATGGCCGCGTTCAGGGCCAGCAGGTTGGTCTGTTCGGCAATCCCGCGAATAGCCGTGAGGATCGCGTTGATGTTTTCGCTGTCCTTGGCCAGGGTCTGCACCACGCCGACCGCCCGGCCGATTTCCACGGCGAGGGCGCCAATGGAGTTCGACGTGTCATGGACAATCTGCTTGCCCTGGCTGGCGGCCAGGTCAGCATGGCTGGCGGCTTGCGCGGCCTGGGTCGCGTTGCGCGCCACGTCCTGGGCGGTGGCGGTCATTTCCTGCACGGCGGTGGCCACTTGATCGATCTCGGCCATTTGCTTGTGCACGCCGGTGTTGGTGCGAATGGCGATGTCGGCGGTGTGCTCAGATGAATCGCTGACGCTCTGCACCGAGGTCACCACCTGGGTGATCATCGCCTGCAATTTGGCCAGGAAGGTGTTGAAGCCTTTGGCAATCGAGCCCAGTTCGTCGGAACGGTCGCTGGTCAGGCGACGGGTCAGGTCGCCTTCGCCTTGCGCGATGTCATCGAGCATGGCGACCATTTGCTTGAGTGGACGGGCAATGCCGTGGCCCACCAGCCAGATCACCAGCAGGCCGATACCGGCAATCAGCAGGCCGACCATGGCCATGCCGAAGGTGTCGGATTTGCGCTGGGTGTTCAGGTCGGCCTGAAGTTTCTGCAGGTCCGCCATCACCGCATTCAGCGGCAGTTGCAGCATCAGGGTCCAGCGGGCGTCGGTCTGACCGATGCCGAAAGGCAGGTACAACTCGATCCGGCCCTGAGCCTTGTCGACGGTGTAGGTGACTTCGCCGCGCTTGAGATTGGCCATGTTGGCGATCTGCTGGCTGTCGAGGATGTCGCTGACCTCCTCGCCGAATTTGCTCGGGTCCTTGGTATAGGCAACGATCCGCCCGTTACCGCCGATCAGGGCCATTTCCCCGGCGCCGCTGTAGAGTTTCTGGTTGGCGCCCAGGAGCATTTCCTGGATGAAGTTCACCGACAGGTCAGCACCGACGATGCCCTGGAAGGCGCCGTTGAGCATGATCGGTTCGATGAAGGAGGCGAGCATGACGATTTTGTCGCCGACCTTGTAGGGCGCCGGATCGATCACGCAGGATTTTTTGGATTCTTTCGAGCACAGGTAGTACTCGCTGGCGCGCACGCCGGTGGACAAGGTTTTCTGGTCGTCCACGTCCACCAGTTTGTCCAGGCCGAGGCTGCCGTCCTCGTTGCGGAACCACCAGGGCAGGAAGCGCCCGTTGCTGGCGTCGATGCCCACTACGTGGGTGCCGATGTAGGCCGCATCGTTGTGATCCAGTGCGTCTTTTTCCCAGCCGATGTAGGTACCGAGGATTTTCGGGTTCTTGGCCACGTTTTCCTTGATCAAACCAATCAACTGCTCGCGACTGAGACTCAGCGCAGGCTGTCCATCGGCCCCCGGTGTGCCGATCAGCGTGTTGACGCGCACCAGCCCGCCGGCTATTAGCAACGGCGCTTCGAGTTCACGCTGAATCTGGCTGACCTGGGTCTGCGCCAGGGATGTCAGGCGTTGTTCGATGACTTGCTCGAATTGTGCCTGAGTCCGTTCCTGGACCATGTCTTGCGTCCGGGCGCCGGAAAACAGCGCGTATACCACCAGCGCTGCCACGACACTGAGAACGATGGCGCCGGCCAGGGCCGCCACGGAAAACTGGATTGACTTGAATTTCATGGGTGCTCCGCACGCAAAAGATCGTCTGCGGAGGTGTATCGGCAGGGGGTTCGACAGGCATGAGCGGCTGCAGGAGAAATGGCTGTTTTTGCGTGCTGGATGTCGTAAATGAATCATCCCGGGCCGTTATCGGCCGTGGTGTACCCGGGTTTGTGAATTTTTTCCTACGGCGATGAGAGCTTTGTCTGAAATATACGTCTTACGTTCGTTGTCTCTGGCGCCGATACCTATCCACGCCTAGGATACGAACATGTTTTCAAGGAGTTTTTGATGAACAAGTTATTGGTTTTGTGTGGGCTGAGCGCAAGCCTGCTGCTCGCTGGCTGCCAATCGGTGAATACCACCAGCGGTGGCGCTGTGGGTGTTGAGCGCAAACAGTACATGTTCAGTATGTTGTCCTCGGAAGAGGTCAATCAGATGTACGCCCAGTCTTATACGAAGACAGTGGGTGAAGCGACCAACAAAGGCGTGCTGGACAAGACCAGCAGCGATGCCAAGCGCGTTCAGGTCATTGCCGACCGCCTCATTGCCCAGGCGCCGAACTTCCGTCCGGATGCGGCCCAGTGGAAATGGGAAGTCAATCTGATCAAGAGCGACGAACTTAATGCAAACTGCGGGCCTGGCGGCAAGATCTTTGTGTACACCGGTCTGATCGACAGCCTGAAACTCACCGATGATGAGCTGGCCGCGGTCATGGGCCATGAAATCGCCCACGCCTTGCGTGAGCACGGTCGAGAAGCGATGTCCAAGGCTTACGGTATGGAAATGGCCAAGCAGGGCGCTGGTGCCTTGCTCGGTCTGGGCCAGGATAGCCTCGCGCTGGCGGACGCTGTGGCCAACTACGGCATGACGTTGCCCAACAGTCGTTCCAATGAAAACGAAGCCGATCTGATCGGTCTCGAATTGGCCGCGCGCGCCGGCTACAACCCGAACGCCGCGATCACCCTGTGGAACAAAATGAGCAAGGCCAGCGAGGGTGCTCCGCCGGAGTTCCTCAGCACGCACCCGTCTTCCAGCAGCCGGACTGCTTCGTTGCAGGCGGCGATTCCGAAGGTGATGCCGCTGTACAACAGCGCCAAGAAATAAGCTGCAAGCTGCAAGTTTGAAGTAAAGCAAATCTGCTCTGTTTCAAGCTTGCGGCTTATAGCTTGAAGCTTGCAGCTGCTTTACATCCACCCACTGCTCTGCATCGCCTTGTACACCGCAACAATCGCCAGAATAAAAAACGCCGACGCCGCCAGGCGACGAATCAGCGTCAATGGCAATTTATCCGCCGCAAAGTTACCCGCCAGAACCACCGGTACGTTGGCGATCAGCATGCCGAGGGTGGTGCCGATGATCACCAGCCACAACTCCGGATACTGCGCGGCGAGCATCACGGTTGCGATCTGGGTCTTGTCGCCGATTTCCGCCAGGAAAAACGCAATCAGCGTGGTCAGGAACGGTCCGAACTTGCGGGCGGTGCTGGCTTCGTCGTCATCCATCTTGTCCGGCACCAGGGTCCACAGGGCGGTCGCCGCGAAGCTCGCCGCGAGGATCCAGTGCAACAAAGTGTCCGAAAAGAAACTGCCGACCCAGGCACCCACCGCACCGGCTGCCGCGTGGTTGGCCAGGGTTGCGGCCACGATGCCGGCGATGATTGGCCATGGCTTGCGGAAGCGGGCAGCGAGAATGAGCGCGAGCAGTTGCGTCTTGTCGCCGATTTCGGCCAAGGCAACGATTGCGGTGGGTACGAGTAGTGAATCCAGCATCAGGGGTTTTCCTAAGGGGCGGGTCGACACGGCTATGACACGTACAGCCTTCCCGCCCCGGGTAAGGTGTTCGTGTCATAGGTCTTGTCAAACCCTGCGATCCGTCTGATGCGGACGCTTGGGTCGCATGCGCCATGGTCTTTTGACCAAGTATGTTGACGCATGCCGGACGAGCATGGCGCTCGTGGGAGACTACTCCCCTAGGACGGAGCGGATTCTGCCTAGGCAAATCCGATTGGGCAAGTACAAAATTTTACCCGCGTTTGGCCCGATAGATTCGAAAGCCCTGTCCTTCAGCCTTGATCGCGCACACGCCCAAATGCTCTTCGATCAAAGGTTGATACTTCAGGAAGCTGTTGGCCACCAAGCGCAGTTCGCCACCGTTTTTCAGATGTTTGGCCGCTTTTCGCAGCAGATTCTCTGTTGCGTAATAGTCTGTGTGGACCCCGACATGGAACGGTGGATTGCTTAAAATCGCATTCAATCCCATCGGTGCCGCGTCAATGCCATCGCCCGTGATGACTTCGGCTTCCAGACCGTTGGCAGCCAGGGTCAAACGGCTGCTGGCGGCGGCAAACGCGTCGACATCCAGCAACGTCACCTGGTTATGTGGATAGCGGCGTTTTACCGCAGCCCCCAACACCCCGGCACCGCAACCGAAGTCCAGCAAATGGCCGCTCGGCAGTTTGTCCAGGTGCTCCAGCAACAGCGCGCTGCCACGATCCAGCCGACCATGGCTGAAAACCCCCGGCAGGCTGATGACTTTGAGCGGGCCTTCGGCCAGTGGCAGTTCGTATTCCTGGGCCAGGCTTTCCAGAGGTTTGGCTTGCGGGGCGTTGGCCACGGTGACTTGCCAGAGCTGGCAATGCCGCGCGCTGTCGAGTTTGCGTGGCTTGCCGAACGGGTTCAGTTGCTTGGCCGCACCTTCGATGCCGCTTTTTTTCTCGCCAACCAGGAACACCTCACGACCTTCCAGGCGCGAAGCCACGGCATTGAGGATGTAATCGGTCAGATCCTTGGATTTGGGCAGAAACACCACGGCGGATTCGAATTCGAATTCAGGCGCGTTCACACCAAAATCGCTGCGCCCGGCAAAGCGTGCGTCCAGCGCGGCTTGATCGCCGGCATGCCAGCACCAGCCGCGAGCGGCGGGCAGGCGGCCGAGCAAATCATCGGCGGGCAAACCGGCCAGCAACACCGGACCCTGGAATAATTCAGCCTGACGAAGCAGTACTTCACTGCGCGGATCCATAACTGCTCCTGTGGAAAAAAGTGCCGCAGTTTATCAACTGACGACCCGTAGCGCCTTACCGCTGAAGTATCCCAAGGCGTTTTCGGTCACTTGGCCAACGATTCGCTGCCGCGCTTCGCGACTGCCCCAGGCGTTGTGCGGGGTAACGATCAGTCGTGGGATGTCGTGGGCCAGCAATGGGTTGCCATTGACCGGTGGCTCGACGCTCAGCACGTCGGTGGCGGCTCCGCCCAGATGACCATTGCGCAAGGCGTCGGCCAGCGCTTGTTCATCGATCAGGCCGCCACGGGCGGTATTGACCACGAACGCGCCGGGCTTCATCGAGGCCAGTTCACGGGCGCCGATGAAGTGTCGGGTGTGTTCGTTGAGCGGGCAGTGCAGAGTCAGCGCGTCGATCTGCGGCAGCAGCTCGTCCAGCGGCAAACGGTCGGAACGGGCAGGGCGCCCCGGGATCTGGCCCAGCAGCACGCGCATGCCGAAAGCTTCGGCCAGTCGCGCGACGGCGCCGCCGAGTTCACCGTGACCGAGCAAACCAAGTGTTTTGCCTTCCAGCTCGACGATCGGGTAGTCCAGCAGGCAGAACTGCTTCGCCTGTTGCCAGCGACCTTCACCGACGGCTTTCTGATAATCGGCCAGGCGTGTCGCCAGGTTGAGCAGCAGCATGATCGTATGTTGCGCCACGGAGGGCGTGCCGTAGCCCTGGCAGTTACACACGGTAATCCCGTGGGCGCGGGCAGCCGCCAGGTCGACGTTGTTGGTGCCGGTGGCGGTGATCAGGATCAGCTTCAGTTCGGGGCTGGCGGCGATGGCGGCAGCGTCGATCATGATCTTGTTGGTGATGGCGACGGTTGCGCCCTTCAGATGATCGACCACTTGATCGGGCAAGGTCTGGGGGAACAGCTGCAATTGGCTGAAGCATCCGCGAAGCGGGCTGAGGTCGAGATCGCCCAGATCCAGGGACGGGTGGTCGAGGAAAACGGCGCGGCGAATGTTCGTCATCAACTGTACCTTTTGTGCGGTGAACTGAAGGCGTAATCTGCCCAGCCTACCAGATGAAATAAATAGTTACGTGCTGCTGAAACACTCACAAAACCTGTGGCGAGGGAGCTTGCTCCCGCTGGGCTGCGTAGCGGCCCCGATACAGATAACCGAGTTTTAACAGGCTGACCGCACCAACTGGTTTACGACTGCTTCGCAGCCGGGCGGGAGCAAGCTCCCTCGCCACAGGTGGTGTTTATCCTGAAGACTCAATTGATCATCCAGTCCCAGAGGAGTCCGTATGTACTGGACCGAGTTCTTGACCGTTGCTCTGATTCACCTGCTGGCCGTGGCCAGCCCCGGCCCGGACTTTGCCGTGGTGGTGCGTGAGAGCGTGACCCACGGACGTCGCGCCGGTACCTGGACGGCGCTGGGCGTGGGCTCGGCGATTTTCCTGCATGTTGGCTATTCGCTGTTGGGTATCGGTCTGATCGTGTCCCAGTCGATCGTGCTGTTCAACGCCCTGAAATGGGCCGCCGCCGCTTACCTGCTGTACATCGGCTTCAAGGCGCTGCGGGCGCAACCGGCCAAGGCCGTGACGGACGACCTGCACAAGGAAGCGGGGGAGCGCACGGCCCGCGGCGCTTTCACGTCGGGTTTCGTGACCAACGGCCTGAATCCGAAAGCCACGTTGTTTTTCCTGTCGTTGTTCACCGTGGTGATCAATCCGCACACACCGCTGGCGGTGCAGGCCGGTTACGGTATTTACCTCGCAGCGGCGACGGCGATCTGGTTCTGCCTGGTGGCGATGCTGTTCAGCCAGCAGCGCGTGCGCGCCGGTTTCGCCCGCATGGGCCACTGGTTCGACCGGACCATGGGCGCGGTGTTGATTGCGATCGGCGTGAAGCTGGCGTTTACCGAGATGCACTGACTGTAACGTTCGACGACTGCCCACAAATGCTGGCGCAACGCTAGCATTTGGGCGGTTCTGCAAATCATTCCTTTGGCTGATTTGGCTGGCGATCAGGGGCACTAAAGTGCTTACTTTCAGCCACGACCGTGCAGTCAGAAAAGGGATTCTTATGTTGCAGACACGCGTTATCCCCCCAGCCGAAGGCGCTTACCAGTATCCGCTGCTGATCAAACGGCTCCTGATGTCCGGTACGCGTTATGAGAAAACCCGTGAGATCGTTTACCGCGACCAGTTGCGCTACAGCTATCCGACCCTGATCGAACGGGTCGCGCGGCTGGCCAACGTGTTGACAGCGGCCGGGGTCAAGCCCGGGGACACCGTGGCGGTGATGGATTGGGACAGTCATCGTTATCTGGAATGCATGTTCGCCATTCCGATGATCGGCGCCGTGATCCATACCATCAACGTGCGCCTGTCGCCGGAGCAGATCCTCTACACCATGAACCACGCCGAGGACCGCTACGTGCTGGTCAACAGCGAGTTCGAGGGGCTGTATAAGGCGATTGCGGGGCACTTGACCACCGTCGAGAAAACCCTGTTGTTGACCGACCTGCCGGACAAAACCGCTGACTTGCCGAATCTCGTCGGCGAGTATGAGCAGTTGCTGGCCGCCGCGAGTCCGCAATACGACTTCCAGGACTTCGACGAAAACTCGGTCGCGACCACGTTCTATACCACCGGCACCACCGGTAATCCCAAGGGCGTGTATTTCACCCATCGGCAACTGGTGCTGCACACCATGGGCGTGTCGACCATCATGGGCGCGATCGACAGCGTGCGCTTGCTGGGTACCAACGATGTGTACATGCCCATCACCCCGATGTTCCACGTACACGCCTGGGGGCTGCCGTATGTAGCGACCATGCTGGGGCTCAAGCAGGTTTATCCCGGCCGTTACGACCCGGAGTTCCTGGTGGAGTTGTGGCGCAAGGAAAAGGTCACCTTCTCCCACTGTGTGCCGACCATCCTGCAAATGGTCCTCAATGCCAAGGCGGCGCAAAATACTGACTTCGGTGGCTGGAAAATCGTCATCGGCGGCAGTGCGCTCAATCGTGCGCTGTATGACGCGGCCAAGGCCAAAGGCATTCAATTGACCGCGGCGTACGGCATGTCGGAAACCGGGCCACTGGTATCGTGCGCGCACCTCAACGACGAGTTGATGGCCGGTACCGAAGACGAGCGCACGACGTATCGGATCAAGGCCGGCGTGCCGGGGCCATTGGTGGAGGCGGCGATTGTCGACACCGAGGGTAACTTCCTCCCTGCCGACGGCGAGACCCAGGGGGAACTGGTGTTGCGTGCGCCGTGGCTAACCGAAGGGTATTTCAACGAACCGCAGAAAGGCGCCGAGCTCTGGGCCGGGGGCTGGTTGCACACCGGTGACGTGGCGACGCTGGACAGCATGGGCGTGATCGACATTCGCGACCGGATCAAGGACGTGATCAAGACGGGCGGCGAGTGGATCTCCTCCCTCGACCTCGAAGACCTGATCAGTCGCCACCCGGCGGTACGCGAAGTAGCAGTGGTGGGGATTGCCGATCCGCAGTGGGGCGAGCGGCCGTTTGCCTTGCTGGTGCTGCGTGAAGGCCATCAGATCGGGGCCCGGGAACTCAAGGAACACCTCAAACCGTTCGTGGAACTGGGTCACTTGAGCAAGTGGGCTATCCCCAGTCAGATCGCCCTTGTTACTGAAATTCCCAAGACCAGTGTCGGCAAGCTCGACAAGAAGAAAATTCGCGTCGACATCCTCGAATGGCAAGCCACCAACAGCACCTTCCTTTCGACGCTTTAAGCCCCCTTTGGCGTGCCCGAAAAGGCACGCCAGCCCCACCAAGCAAGCGCTTGGCTTGTCAAATCCGAAATTTGAGCCATCCTTGCCGTGCCGACGGGTGTCGGTCTGGCGAAAGGACTGTTCCAGAGTGGCTGGCGGGTGCAAATCACACTTTAGAGGGATCAAGCACTACTACCTGCTGGCTATAGTCCGCTCAAGGATTTTTAAGAACGGAGCAAACGCACAAACCGGGGCGATGCAACTTTGGAATGACTTTGGGATGCCATGGCTCCCTGTCCTCCAAGCGTTTTTAAAAGTGCTCACTGCCATAACAATAAAATGCACATGGAGTAGCGTCGATGACATCAGTAAACCAGTTCTGGCGCCGGGCTAAACTGCCTCTGGCCGTCAGCCTTGCCTCTACGCTCGCCGGGCCTGCATTCGGCGTCAGCTTCAACGTTGGTGAAATCGAAGGTCAGTTCGACTCATCCCTGTCGATCGGTGCCAGTTGGTCTACTGAGAGCGCCAACAAGAACCTCATCGGCGTCAACAACGGCGGCCGCGGCCTGTCCCAGACTTCCGACGACGGTCACTTGAACTTCGAGAGTGGTAAAACCTTCTCGAAAATCTTCAAGGGCATTCATGACCTTGAGTTGAAATACGGCGACACCGGCGTTTTCGTCCGTGGCAAATACTGGTACGACTTCGAACTCAAGGACGAAAGCCGTCCGTTCAAGGACATCAGCGACAGCAACCGCAAGGAAGGCGCCAAATCCGCCGGCGGCCAGATCCTCGATGCCTTCGTCTATCACAACTACTCCATCGCCGATCAGCCGGGTTCCGTGCGTCTGGGCAAACAGGTCGTGAGCTGGGGTGAAAGTACCTTCATCGGCAGCGGTATCAACTCGATCAACCCGATCGACGTCTCCGCGTTCCGTCGTCCAGGTGCCGAGATCAAGGAAGGCCTGATCCCGGTCAACATGTTCTACGTGTCCCAGAGCCTCACCGACAATCTGTCGGCCGACGCCTTCTACCAGATCGAATGGGACCAGACCGTCGTCGACAACTGCGGCACGTTCTTCTCGCAACCCGACATCATTGCCGATGGTTGCACCGACAACCTGCGCGTATTGAACAGCCGCTCGACGATTCCTGCCGCAGCGCTGCCGACACTGACTGCGCTGGGTGTCGACGCCAACAACGAAGGTGTGCTGGTGCGTCGTGGCCCGGACCGCGATGCGCGGGACAGCGGTCAGTGGGGCATGTCCCTCAAATACATGTTCGATCCGCTGGACACCGAGTTCGGTGCCTATTTCATGAATTACCACAGCCGTGCGCCGATCTTCAGTGCCACGGGCGCTCCAGCCTCGACCTTTGCCAGGGTCGGTGCCTTGCCGGCGCAATTGCGTGCCCTGGCGCCGCTGATCGTCGCGGGTAACTCGAGCTACTTCGTCGAGTATCCGGAAGACATCCGCCTCTACGGCTTGAGCTTCTCCACCACCCTGCCTACCGGTACGGCGTGGAGCGGTGAAATCAGCTACCGTCCGAACGCACCGGTGCAGCTCAACTCCACCGATATCCTGTTCGCCGGTGTACGTCCTCTGGGCGGTGCGCTGACCAACGCTTCGCTGCTGGCCGGTGTACCGGGTCAGGACCTGCACGGCTATCGCCGCAAGGAAGTCACCCAGTTCCAGACCACCCTGACGCACTTCTTCGATCAGGTCATGGGCGCCAGCCGTCTGACCCTGGTGGGTGAAGTGGGCGTCACCCACGTCGGCGGCCTGGAAAGCACCTCCGACGTCCGTTATGGCCGTGATCCGGTCTACGGTCCTGGTGAATTGCCGACCACCGGCGGCGCCAATACTTGCGTGGCACTCAACCAGAGCACCATCAACGGTGCCGGTCCGGGTACTCCGACCAACAACCTCAGCCGCAATTGCAACAACGAAGGTTTCACCACGGCGACTTCGTGGGGCTATCGCGGTCGTGCGATCTGGGAATACAACGACGTCTTCGCCGGTGTGAACCTCAAGCCGAACGTGGCCTGGTCCCACGACGTGGAAGGTTACTCGCCTGGTCCTGGCGGCAACTTCGAGGAAGGTCGCAAAGCGGTCAGCCTGGGTGTCGACGCCGAGTACCAGAACACCTACACCGCAAGCCTGGCATACACCAACTTCTTCGACGGCAAGTACACCACCGTGGATGATCGCGACTTCGTTGCGCTCAGCTTCGGCGTGAACTTCTAAGCACCGTATTTTCAGGACGAGTACACACATGAAAATAACAAAGAGTCTGTTCCACGCCGGTGTCCTGGGGTTTTCCCTGCTGGCGACCAGCGTAATGGCAGCGGTTCCGGCGGCCGAAGCGGACAAATTGGGCAAGAGCCTGACCCCGATGGGGGCTGAGGCGGCGGGTAACGCCGACGGTTCGATCCCGGCCTGGAAACCGATGCCGAAAAATGCTGGCACCGTCGACAGCAAGGGCTTCCTGTCCGATCCGTACGCCAGCGAAAAACCGCTGTTCACCATCACCGCGCAGAACGTTGACCAGTACAAGGGCAAGCTCGCTCCGGGGCAGTACGCGATGTTCAAGCGTTACCCGGAAACTTACAAGATGCCGGTCTACCCGTCCCATCGCGGTGCTACCGTGCCGGATGACGTGTTCGCCTCCATCAAGAAGAACGCCACCAACACGGAGCTGGTCTCCGGCGGCAACGGGCTGAAAAACTTTGAAACCGCGGTACCGTTCCCGATTCCGAAAAGTGGCGTCGAAGTGATCTGGAACCACATCACCCGCTATCGCGGCGGCAGCGTGACCCGTCTGGTAACCCAGGCCACGCCGCAGGCAAACGGCTCGTTCAGCCTGGTGTATTTCCAGGACCAGTTCGTGTTCCGTGACAAGATGAAGGATTACGATCCGGCGAACCCGGGCAACATCCTGTTCTACTTCAAGCAGAAAGTGACCGCCCCGGCACGTCTGGCCGGTGGTGTGCTGCTGGTGCACGAAACCCTCGACCAGGTGGCGGAACCTCGTGGGGCGTGGGTCTACAACGCTGGTCAGCGTCGCGTGCGCCGTGCACCACAAGTGTCTTATGACGGTCCGGGTACCGCCGCCGATGGTCTGCGTACCTCCGACAACCTGGACATGTACAACGGTGCGCCGGATCGTTACGACTGGAAACTCGAAGGCAAGAAGGAAATGTACATCGCTTCCGACAGCTACAAGCTCGACGATCCGAAGCTCAAGTACGCCGACATCATCAAGGCCGGTCACATCAACCAGGAGCTGGCTCGCTACGAGTTGCGCCGGGTCTGGCATGTGGTGGCAACCTTGAAGTCAGGCCAGCGTCACATCTACGCCAAACGTGACTTCTATATCGACGAAGACACCTGGCAAGCAGCGGTGATCGACCACTACGACGGTCGTGATCAACTGTGGCGTGTGGCGGAAGCTCATGCCCAGAACTACTACAACGTCCAGGTTCCGTGGTACACCCTGGAGGCTTTGTACGACCTGCAATCGGGCCGTTACCTGGCACTGGGCATGAAGAACGAAGAGAAGTCGGCGTATGACTTCGGCTTTACCGCCACCACCGCGGACTTCACGCCGAACGCTCTGCGTCAGGAAGGTATTCGCTAAGCCATAGCAACCCGAGGCCGCATCCTCCTGAAACGCCCCGACTGGTTCGGGGCGTTTTTTTTTTGAGGTCGAAACGGTGCGTGCGACTGTAGGAGCGAGCCTGCTCGCGATGGTCGTCAACGATAACGCATGAAACCTGACACCCCGCGCAGCTCTCGGGTTTTTCGCGAGCAATCGAGCGTCGACCGGCTGCTCCTACCGTTGAGGTTCGTAGACTTTTTGTAGCCATTTGTAGCAATTGCCTTCATTCCCTTCTCGTTTACCGCTAGTCTGCGGACATCTGCAACGCCGCCACCCGCATTTCAAACAAGAGCCGGCCATGACTGATCTGTCCCCCCCACCAGGTCCTGCAAGCGTCGCTGTCGCCGCGCTGGACGGGCGCTTTTTCCGACCGCCATTGCCCGACGGCCATGTACTGCGTCCGCGCCTGTGCGAGCGTCTGAGTGCGGGGCTCGGTGGCAGGCTGCTGCTGGTCAGCGCCCCGGCGGGGTTCGGCAAGAGTTCATTGGCGGTGGAGTTCTGCCAGGCGCTGCCGGCACACTGGCAAAGCCTATGGTTGGGGTTGAGCCCGCGGGACAGTGACCCCGGTCGATTCCTCGAGCGATTGCTCGAAGGCCTTCAAGACTATTACCCGCAACTGGGCAGGCAGTCCCTTGGACTGTTGAAAATGCGTCAGCGCCATCAGCCGTTCGCCTTCGAAGAGTGGCTGGACGGCTTGCTCGACGAACTGGCCGTGCATCTGTCGACGGCGACGCCACTGTTGCTGGTGCTCGATGACTATCATCTGGCCCAGGGCCCGGTACTCGATCGCTGCCTGCAGTTCTTCCTCAACCACCTTCCCGATGGCCTGCTGGTGATGGTCACCAGCCGCCAGCGTCCCGACTGGCATCTGGCACGGCTGCGGCTGTCGCGGCAACTGCTGGAGCTGCATGAACAAGACCTGCGCCTGACCCACGATGAAGCCTTGAGCCTGCTCGACCGGCACAGCAGCTCCTTGCGCGGTGAGGCGTTGGAGAACCTGATTCAACGTAGCGAGGGCTGGGTGGCGGGATTGCGTTTCTGGCTGCTGGCGGCATCGGAAGCAGGTACGCAAGGCGCATTGCCCCAGGCGCTTCACGGGGGTGAAGGCCTGATCCGCGACTACCTGCTTGAAGAGGTGATCGATTGCCTGCCGGCCGAGGTGCAGGCGTTTCTCTACGATACGGCGCCTCAGGAGCGCTTCTGCAGCGAATTGTGCGATGCCGTACGCGACGCCCATGACAGTGCCGAAATCCTGCGCTTTCTGGCGGCCCATCAGGTGTTTCTGGTGCCGCTGGACGAGCATGGCCACTGGTATCGCTACCACCATCTGTTTTCCGATCTGCTGCGCTCGCGGCCTGTCGCCCAGTCGATGGTGCCGGCCGCCAGTCTGCACCTGCGCGCCTGTCGCTGGTTCAATGCCCAAGGGCTGCTCGATGAAGCGGTAGAGCAGGCGTTGCGCGCCGGGCATCTGGACGTCGCGGCGAACCTTGTGCAAAACCTGTCGGAAGAACAACTGCTGGCCGAGCAGAATGTCGGCATGTTGCTGCGCTGGAAAATGGACTTGCCCGACAGCCTGCTGATCAGTACACCACGACTGATCGTGCTCTACAGCTGGGCGTTGGGACTGGCCTGTCAGCTGGATGCCGCCGAGGAACTGGCCAGCCATTTGAGCCGTTTCCTGCCGGCCCCGTCCGCCACCGCGCAGAAGTCGATGCTGGCGCAATGGCTGGCCTTGAGCGGGATCATCGCTCGTGGCCGCGGTAATCGTGAACTCACGCTGCGTTATTGCACCGAAGCGCTGGAGAGCCTGCCGTGCAAGCGTTACGGCCAGCGGCTGATGTGCCTTTCGACCCTGTCCAACCTGGCCATTGCCGACGGTGACTTGTGGCGTGCGCGCGGGTTGAACCGTGATTCGCTGGAACTGGCGCAACGGGTCGGCAACCCATTGTTCGAAGCGCTGGCCCACTACGACCGCGCACGCGTGCTGCAAGCACGAGGGGAAATCCTGCGCTCGCTGAATGAAGTCCGGCAGGGACTGCAACGCCTGCAGGGTCTGTCACCGCAACGACTCTACGCCGTACGCGCACGGCTGACGTTGTACGAAGGTTTTCTGCTGGCGCTGCGCATGCAACCGCAAGCGGCGCGGGTGCGCTTGCAGGCAGGCTTGAGCGAGGCGCGAGCCTGTCGTGACATCAGCGTATTGATCGGGCATTGCGTCATCGCCCGGCTTGAAGGCAGTTGCGGCGAATTCGCCAAGGCCTTTGCCGAACTGAGTGAAGCCGAACGACTGATGCATATCTGGGACGTGCCGCCGATCTACTATCTGGCGATGATCACCTTGGTCAAATGTGAACTCTGGCTGGCCCAGGGGCGCATCGATCTTGCGCAAGCCTGGCTGGCGCGGCTGGGTCAAACCTATAACGGTGGGCACCCGGCAGCTCCGCCGGAATTCCACCCGCAACTCCCCCTGCACATCGAGCTGCAACAGGCTTTGCTGGAGGTCATTCAGGGGCAGCCGATGCTCGCCGAGGGGCGTTTGAACGCGTTGCTCGAACAGGGTCAGCAATCCGGCCGACAGCTGCTCAGTGCGATGGCGTTGACGCAGAAAGTCTCGTTGTTGCTGGGTAGCGGGCGCGAACCCGAGGCGCGCAAGGCACTGAACCAGGCGCTGGACGCCGCTGCAGGCGGCGTTCTGCAACCGTTTGACAGACTATTGGCCGAGCATTCGGACTGGCTTCGCGGACAACTGCAAAGCTGTGCGCAGACGACCTTGTCTCAGGACCTTGCAGAGAAACTGCCTGCATTGGCTGCCAGACCTGCCTTGGAGTCCGCTCCCGCCACCGAGCAACTCAGTACGCGTGAATTGGCTGTCCTGCGCCTGATTGCCCAAGGCTGCTCGAACCAGGAAATCAGTGATCAGTTGTTTATCTCATTGCACACGGTCAAGACCCATGCCAGCCATATCAACAGCAAGCTGGGCGTTGAACGACGCACGCAGGCGGTGGCACGGGCCAAGGAGTTGGGGGTGCTGGGTTAAGGAATTTTCACGTTACACGGCACAACAAATCGCTGGATACTCATTTGTGCGAAAATCGCTCGTCCCCCGTTTATCGAGCAGGCCCCGATGTCTCAGCAACCCTCCCTGATCCGCGAAACCTTCCCCGTCGGCCCGTTGCAGTGCAACTGCACGATCATCGGCGATCCGATCACGAAAAAGGCCATCGTCGTCGATCCGGGTGGCAATCACGAGCTGATACTCGCGCGACTGGATGCCTTGGGCCTGAAAGTGGTCAGCATCATTCATACCCATGCACACCTCGATCACTTCCTGGCGTCCGGCCAGTTGAAGGAAAAAACCGGCGCCACATTGCACTTGCACAAGGAAGATCAGTTCCTCTGGGACAATCTGGAAATGCAGTGTCAGATGTTCGGTGTTCCCTATACGCCGGTGCCATCGCCGGATCGCTGGTTGGCCGATGATGAGGAGCTGGCGTGCGGTTGTGGCGTGGCGTTGCACACACCGGGTCATACGCCGGGTTCCATGAGCTTCTGGTTTTCGGATGCCAAGCTGCTGATTGCCGGTGACACCCTGTTTCGTCGCGGCGTAGGTCGCACGGATTTGTGGGGTGGCGATCAGGCGACTATCGTGCGTTCGATCAAGCAGCGGCTGTATACGCTCGACGAAGAGGCGACTGTGGTGGCTGGACATGGTCCCGACACCCGTCTGGGGGATGAGATGCGCGAAAATCCTTTTGTCAGGGCCTGATTTGTAACGCGCGGAATTTTCATCCGCCGAAACGATCCAACGCCCGCAAAGGTTCGATGCTTACGTCCGTTGCACCACAGAATGTAAAAAGTAGGAGCACTTCATGTTCACCAAACGTCGTTTGATTATTGTGGCTACTGCCGTAGCGCTATTGTCCGGTTGCGCATCGCCCAACCCTTACGACAATCAGGGTCAGGCCGATAGCGGCTCCACGGGCATGAGCAAAACCGCCAAATACGGTGGCCTCGGCGCATTGGCCGGCGCCCTGGCGGGTGCCGCCATCGACCACAACAACCGTGGCAAAGGCGCGCTGATCGGTGCTGCGGTAGTGGGGGCTTCCGCTGCCGGTTACGGCTACTACGCCGACCAGCAGGAGAAAAAACTGCGTGCCAGCATGGCCAACACCGGCGTTGAAGTTCAGCGCGAGGGCGATCAGATCAAGCTGATCATGCCGGGCAACATCACGTTCGCCACTGATTCGTCGAACATCGCTTCCAGCTTCTACCAGCCGCTGAATAACCTGGCCGGCTCGCTGAAAGAATTCAACCAGAACCAGATCGAAATCGTCGGCTACACCGACAGCACCGGCAGCCGTCAGCACAACATGGACCTGTCCCAGCGTCGGGCCCAGAGCGTCGCGACTTACCTGACCTCGCAAGGTGTCAGCGGTGCCAACCTGAGCGCCCGCGGCGCCGGCCCGGATAACCCGGTTGCCAGCAACGCAGACGTCAACGGCCGCGCGCAGAACCGCCGTGTGGAGGTCAACCTCAAGGCGATTCCTGGCCAGCAGTATGGCGGTCAGCAACAAGGTACGGTTCAGCAGTATCCATAAAAACGCCGCAATAAAATAATGTGGGAGCGAGCCGGCTCGCGAAGAGGGAGTGTCAGTCGACATCAATGTTGTCTGA
>NZ_JBSVWS010000135.1:0-17170 GCF_054071155.1 Pseudomonas sp. SDO5532_S415
TTGAAATGCATTCCACTGTGGGAGCGAGCCTGCTCGCGAAGAACGATGACGCGGTGCTGCCGCCGTCCGCTATCCTAGGCTCACTGCTTTCAACGAGCCTCCCCCCATGCTCGAAGTCCGGGACGTCTTCAAAAGCTACGCAACGCCACAAGGCCCATTGCCGGTGCTGCAAGGCGTCAACCTGAGCCTCAAACCCGGCAGCAGCCTGGCGCTGATGGGTGAATCCGGCAGCGGCAAGAGTACCTTGCTGCACCTGATCGCCGGGCTGGACAAGGTCGATCGCGGCAGCATCCGCAGCGGCGAACAACGGCTGGAACGGATGAACGAAGGACAACTGGCGAACTGGCGACGCACGGAAATCGGCCTGGTGTTCCAGCAGTTCAACCTGATCGGCAGCTTGCGGGTGGAGGACAACCTGGCGTTTCAGGCGCGGCTTGCCGGGCGACATGATCCGCGCTGGCAGGCGCATCTGGTGCAACGCCTGGGGTTGGGTGATCTGCTGCGGCGTTATCCCGAACAACTCTCCGGTGGCCAGCAGCAGCGGGTGGCGCTGGGCCGGGCGTTGGCCTCGCAACCGAAGCTGCTGCTGGCCGACGAGCCCACCGGCAGCCTGGATGAGGCCACCAGCTTTGATGTGCTGAAGCTGTTGCTGGAACTGCTCGATGACAGCCCCACGACCCTGTTGATGGTCACCCACAGCCCCAGCGTCGCGGCACGGCTGGCGGAAAAAGTGGTGCTGCACGGTGGTCGCCTGGCCGGTGTGGACGGGCGCTGAGGTGCGCATTTTTCGCGAAACCCTGCGCGCACTGCTCAGTCACTGGCGCCAGCATCCGGTGCAGTTTTTCAGCGTGCTGACCGGGCTGTGGCTGGCCACCAGCCTGTTGACCGGCGTGCAGGCGCTGAACACTCAGGCGCGGGACAGCTATGCCCGGGCCAGTCAACTGATCGGCGGCGAACCCCAGGCCAGCCTCAGTTCCCCCACTTCCGCGACCTTCCCGCAGCAATGGTTTGTCGACTTGCGCCGTGCCGGTTGGCCGGTGTCGCCGGTATTGCAGGGGCGGTTGACGCTCAAGGGCCATGAGGATCAGCGTCTGCAACTGATGGGCATCGAACCGGTGTCGCTGCCGGCGGGTGGCGTCGTGGCCGGGCAGGCGTTGACCATCGAGCAGGTCGTCGAGTTTTTCACGCCACCCGGCAGCACCTGGATTTCGCCGCAGACCCTTCAAGCGTTGGGGCTGAAGGAGGGCGATCGTCCTTTGGCGGTGAATGGTCAGGCGTTGCCGCCGTTGCACATTCAGGCAGACATGGCGCCGGGGGTGTTGTTGGTGGACATCGGTTTTGCCCAGCGGGTGCTGGGCTTGCCGGATCAGTTGTCGCGCCTGCTGTTGCCCAAGGATTTCAGCGCGACCCTGCCCGATTCGTTCAAGGGCCAACTGCAATTCAAGAGCAGTG
This sequence comes from Pseudomonas sp. SDO5532_S415, assembly GCF_054071155.1. NCBI lineage: Bacteria > Pseudomonadati > Pseudomonadota > Gammaproteobacteria > Pseudomonadales > Pseudomonadaceae > Pseudomonas > Pseudomonas sp. SDO5532_S415. The sequence goes on from NZ_JBSVWS010000135.1 coordinate 1,453, forward strand.
GTGAAGAAAACAATCTGGTGCGCCTGACCGAAAGCTTTCATCTGAACCTGGATGCCTTGGGGTTTCTGTCCTTCGTGGTCGGCCTGTTCATTGTGCATGCCGCCATCGGGCTGGCACTGGAACAGCGTCGCGGTTTGCTGCGAACATTGCGCGCCTGTGGCGTCAGTGCGCGGATGTTGATCGCCAGCCTGGCGGTTGAACTGGGTGTGCTGGCCTTGCTCGGGGGCATGGCCGGTGTGGTCAGTGGTTACCTGCTGGCCGGCATGCTGCTGCCCGATGTCGCCGCCAGCCTGCGCGGCTTGTATGGCGCCGAAGTGGCGGGGCGCTTGAGCCTGAGTCCGTGGTGGTGGTTCAGCGGCATCGGCCTGAGCCTGCTCGGCGCGTTGCTCGCCGGCGCCAACAGTCTATGGCGGGCAGCGCGTTTGCCGCTGCTGGCCCTGGCCGATCCGCAGGCCTGGCATCAGGCCCACGCGCGCTGGTTGCGCCGTCAGGGCTGGGTGGCGGCGCTGACCTTGGCGATCGCCTTGCTGGCGTTGCTGCGCGGTGACAGCCTGGCCAGCGGCTTCGTGCTGTTGGCCGCGCTGTTGCTGGGCGCCGCACTGGCATTACCGGTGGTGCTCAATGCCGTACTCAACGGGCTGATCGGTCGCAGTCGGTCCGTGCTCGGTCAGTGGTTCGTCGCCGATTGCCGCCAGCAACTGCCGGCCTTGAGCCTGGCGCTGATGGCGCTGCTGTTGGCACTGGCGGCCAACATCGGTGCCGGCAGCATGACCGGCGGTTTCCGCCAGACCTTCAGCAATTGGCTCGAACAACGGCTGACCGCCGAGCTGTACCTCAATCCGCAAAATCCGGCCCAGGCACTGGAGCTGCACACCTGGCTCAAACAGCAGCCGCCACTCACGGCGGTGTTGCCCAACTGGCAGGTGTCGATCCAGCTGCAAGGTTGGCCCACGGATATTTTTGGCGTCATCGATCACCCGACCTATCGCCAGCACTGGCCGTTGCTCGAAGCCTTGGGCGACTCACCCTGGGAGCGCCTGGCCACGGACGATGCAATGATGCTCAGCGAACAACTGGCCCGGCGTTTGAACGTGCGGCTGGGGGATCACCTGACGATTGCCACGCCCAATGGCCCCTGGTCGCCACGCATCGTCGGGATCTATGCCGACTATGGCAACCCGAAGGGTCATGTGCTGGTCAACGTCAATCACTTGCTGCGCGGCTGGCCGCAACTGACGCCCAATCGCTTCAACCTGCGCATCGAGCCGGCGTCGATTCCGGCGTTCGTGAAGGCTTTGCAAGATCGCTTCGCTCTGGAGGACAGCCGCATTGTCGATCAGGCCCGGCTCAAGGGCTGGTCGACACAGGTGTTCGAACGCACCTTTGCCGCCACCGCCGCCCTCAACAGCCTGACCCTCTGCGTGGCCGGCGTGGCGCTGTTCATCAGTCTGCTGACCCAAAGCCAGAGCCGCCTCGGGCAACTGGCGCCGTTGTGGGCGCTGGGCGTGACGCGTCGGCAACTGATGTTGCTCAACCTCGGCCAGACCTGGTTGCTGGCGGTGTTGACGCTGGTGCTGGCGTTGCCGCTGGGCATCGCGTTGGCCTGGTGCCTGGACACGGTGATCAATGTCCAGGCCTTCGGCTGGCGTTTGCCGTTGCGGGTATTCCCGCTGCAATTGCTGCAATTGATGGGGCTGGCGCTGCTGGCGACCTTGCTGGCTTCGGCGTGGCCGTTGTACTCCTTGTATCGCACCCGGCCGGCGGACCTGCTGAGGACGTTTGCCCATGAGGATTAATTCGTTCATGTTGGTGGCGCTGCTATTGGCGGGCTGCGATCACCCGGCGCCGGCGGAAAAAGGCTTTGCGGGGATGGGCAATCAAGCGGCGGCGTTTACGCCGGTCGTGCCCGGTCGAGTGTTCAGCTTCCCGGCGGATCACGGTCCCCACGATGGATTTCGCATCGAATGGTGGTACGTCACCGCCAACCTGAAGGACGGGCAGGGTAACGAGTTCGGTGCGCAATGGACGCTGTTTCGCAGCGCCTTGAAAGCCACACCCGAAGTGGCAGGCTGGGAAAACCAGACGATCTGGCTCGGTCATGCGGCCGTGACCTCGGCGACGGTGCATCATGCTGCCGAACGCTATGCCCGCGGCGGCGTCGGCCTGGCCGGTGTCAGCCTGGCGCCGTTCAATGCGTGGATCGACGATTGGCGTTTCAACAGCCAATCGAGCGATGGCGACCCGCTGGCCGACCTGCAACTGAGTGCCCGCGACAAGGCTTTCAGCTATCAACTGCGGCTGACATCGAGCCGGCCGCTGGTGTTGCAAGGGGACAAAGGCTTCAGCCAGAAATCCGAAGAGGGCCAGGCGTCGTATTACTACAGCCAGCCGTTTTTCCAGGCCAGCGGCACGCTGCAGATCGACGGCAAGACGTTTCAGGTCAACGGTCCCGCCTGGCTTGACCGCGAATGGAGCAGTCAGCCTTTGACCGCCAACCAGACCGGTTGGGACTGGCTTTCCCTGCATCTGGACAGTGGCGAACAGGTGATGCTCTATCGCATGCGGCAAAAGGACGGTGAACCTTACCTCACCGGCACGTGGATCGATGCCCAAGGCCAGACGCAGTTGTTGCACGGCCCCGACATTCGGCTCATCCCTCAAGACACCGCCCGCGTGGCCGGGCGCCCGATGCCTGTACGCTGGTCGATCCAGATTCCCGACAAACACCTGGACATCGTCATCAGCGCCCTCAACCCCAACGCCTGGATGGACCTGCGCATTCCCTACTGGGAAGGCCCTGTGCGCTTGAGCGGCAGCCATGGCGGGCAGGGGTATCTGGAAATGACCGGTTATTGAGTCGGAACTCTCGCCTGCGCACCAGCCTCCTAAATCTAGAAGCCCTCTGACCGGAGCCTGCCATGCGCGAAGACCTCACACCCCCCGACCTTGATGCGTGGCAGCGCCTGTTCGAAGACGAGGCCTACTGGCAACAGTCCCCCGACGCTCATTTTCAGCAGCTATTGAACCTGGCCGACGACCTGCTGGGGCAGGGCGCCATTGACCTTGAACAATGGCAGGAGCTGAGGGCGAGGGCGGAGCAATCCCACAAACGCTCGCCGGCCATCAACGTGGCCAGGGAAGTCGACGATCCCGAAGCCTGAGGAACATAGCCATGAAACCCACGCCAGATACGCAACACCCCGACGAACCACGGCCACCCGGAGAGGTTGAGCGTGACAATGATGCCTTGCGTCCTACTGACCCGACCCGGCGCAAGGAAAGCGGCAAGGGTACGGCCAGCGGCGAATCGACCGCACAAGAAACCGCGAAGCATTCCTGATCCGCGTCTATGCTCATTGGCACGCTCGGCATCGCAGCCTGCTTCGGTGCCGTTTGTCGCCATTGATCACAGGGAATGTTCTGCCTATGAAACGTCATGCACTGGCCAAAGCCATCACCCTCGCCACCTTATTGTCTGCCGCCAGCCTCGGCGCCGTTGCCGCGGATATTCCGCTGTCCGCCGTCGTGGAAGCCGATAAAGTCAGCACCAAAGTCGTCTCGGTCGATGTTGCCAACCGTCAAGTCGTCCTCGAAGGGCCGGAAGGCCGTCAGGTGCACGTGCAACTGACCGAGAAGGCGAAAAACCTCGACAACCTGAAAGTCGGCGACCAGGTCGACGTCGAGGTCACCCGCGCCGTGGCGGCTTATCTCGACACCGATGTCGACAAGGGCCTGCCAGGCACCATTGAGCGCACCGGTGAAGTTCGTGCAGCCCCCGGCAGCGCCAACCCTGGCGGCGAAGCGTATCGCCAGGTGCAGGTGCAGCTGAAAATCACCCATATCGATCTGAAGAAAAATCAGGTGACCCTCGAGAACCCGGCCGGGCAGAGCAAAACCCTTGATATCGAACGGCCGGAAGTTCAAGCCAAGTTGAAGGATCTGAAAGTTGGGCAAAGCGTTAACGTTGTCTACACCGACATACTGACAGTGACGAGTAAGCGCGGAAGTTGAGTGTCAGCTCTATTTTTTGATTATTCCTGTACAACTTCTTGTATAGGAATAATCACTTTTATGGACGAACTGGTGAGTTTTAAGTATCGATCTGAATAATATTTGAATCGACATTTGATAAAATCTGTATCTGTAAATTTCATGTTTGCAGGCGCGGACATATTCATCCATATCAATTAAAATACGCGCCGTTCGCCCAGTGTCACGGCTCTTTACCAGTGCATGGATTGCCGAGGCCATTGCACTGGGCGAACACCTTCTATCCCTTAGGCTTCCTGCCGCGACGCGCAAAACACGCTATTTATTGAACTTGGTTTGGTGCAAATTCGGCGGGGTCATTCTTTAAGTTATAAAAAATCGACCAGTGAAACTGGTCGATTTTTTTTTGCTTGTGAAAACACTCAGTCAGTTTTCTGTTTACCCCATTCATCGGAGCCCGATGTGCCGGATATCTCGTGAGTCCAAGTGATCTTCCGGTAGGTGAAGTGCACGTCTTCCATATGTGTGAAATGCGCGTTTGCGGGGTCCTGACAATTATGCATGTAATCCTTGATCTGAACGATGCGCGCACCTTCCAGGGTCGTGGTGTAGTAGTGCTGATTATTACCTTCAAAGTTGCGGTACCACTTGATGACTACAGACTTCAAAGGCTCTGCCGTACACAAGGCTTGTTGCAGCAGTGGGGAAGCCTTGTCGAACCCTTTGGTGACAATGACGGCTTTATGAGCACGCAATCCGGTAGGCATTCCGGATTGTGGGTCAAAGGGTTTGGTGACTTCATGGATGAAGGCTTGCACCAAGACATAGTTGTTGAGCGTCTCTTCGTCGATAGCACCAGCGCCTGCGGATAATTGAGTACTCGCGTTTTCGGTGATCAGCTTTTGCACCTGACCTTCGACGGACATGTACGCGGGTAAAGCCATGGATGCTCTCCTTGCTAGAGTTAAGTAATCTTCCCGAAAGACGTTATCGCCCGACGGGGGACTGACGGTTAACAAGGTCCGTGCCAAGAAGCGTGAAGCCACGGAAAACGGTAGGTTGAGAGCTATCCCGGAAGGTTTTGATCCTACGCTCTCCCAAAACTGCGCAGAACATCGCGCAATTCATGGCGGCATTTTGCGCACCATTCTGAAAGGTCTTTCCGACCGAACGATCCACCTCGCCCCAGGGTCTTACACCAGGATCTACGCGTAGTCTCTTGCGCATCACGCTACAAATCCCCCCGCAATCCCGAGATGGAGTGAAGACATGAAAATCCTGATGGTTTTAACGTCCCACGATCAATTGGGTAACACCGGCAAGAAAACCGGCTTCTGGCTGGAAGAATTCGCGGCACCCTATTACGCCTTCAAGGATGCTGGCGCGCAGTTGACCCTGGCCTCACCCAAGGGCGGCCAGCCACCGCTGGACCCGAAAAGCGACGAGCCCGACGCGCAAACCGAAGCCACCGAGCGGTTTCGCAAGGACCCGGCCGCACAATCCGCGTTGGCCTCCACTGCCTTGCTCGGCTCGGTGAGGGCCGGTGACTACGATGCGATCTTTTATCCCGGCGGCCATGGCCCGCTTTGGGACCTGGCCGAGGACAAGCAATCGATAGCCCTGATCGAAGCTTTCTACAACGCCGGAAAACCGGTTGCGACGGTATGCCATGCACCAGGGGTGTTGCGCCATGCCAAGGGCGCGGACGGTCAGCCATTGGTCAAGGGCAAGAAGGTGACGGGCTTCACCAACAGCGAAGAAGACGCTGTGCAACTGACGGATGTCGTGCCGTTCCTGGTGGAAGACGAACTCAAGGCCAAGGGCGGGATTTTTTCCAAGGGGCCTGACTGGGCAAGCTATGTGCTCACCGACGGCTTGTTGCTGACCGGGCAGAACCCGGCGTCGTCGCAGGCGACGGCTGAAGCGTTGTTGGCGAAACTGAAATAAACAAACCTGCAGGAGCGAGCTCGCTCGCGAAGAACCCGAGAACGCCGCGGGGCGTCAGACTCCCCGCGTTATCGTTCACGACCATCGCGAGCGAGCTCGCTCCTACAGTCATTGCGTGTTAGTTCGCGAACGAGGCAAAACACTGCTCGATCGAACGCCGTTGCGTCTGCGCATACAACCTCAACTCATCAATGGTCGGACGTCCCAGTGCTGCTTCGAACGCTTGCTGATTGGAATGCACGCCATAGTGGGTTTGCGCCGCGTCGCCCAGGTTTGACTGAAAAATCCCCGCCGCGCTGACCGGCAGGAAATCCTCGTAGACCAAGGGTTCAACCCGCAGATAGCCGTCGCTAACCAGATCCTCGAGAGGCAAGGTTTTCAGTTCGGCCGCCGCCAGGCCTTTTTCCGTCACGAAATAGCGAAAGTACGCCAGGTCCTGTTGGCGCATTCCTTCGTAGGTGTCGGGAAATTCGCTGAAGTGCTGCGTCATCAACGCGTTGTAACGGGCCGCGTTGGCTTCATTGGGGAAGTCCTTGAGTTCGTCCCGGGCAGCATTGAGCAAACGATCGTACAGCGCCCGGCCTTTGGGGGTGAGGGCGGCGCCGCGTTGTTCGATTTCGCCGAAACGGGCGCTGTGACTGCCACGTGACTCGGCTTGATCAGTGAACGCGACCGGTTCGTCCAGTGCCTTGAAACTGGTCTGGCGCAGCAGGATCGGGCACTGGCGGCGGGGTGGGCCTTCGATCACCGCCTTGGGGGTGATGCCATGTACCGGCATTTGCGCCTGGACAATGTCGATGTCCAGGGTGCGCGGGGTCAGGTGATTGATGTGCGGGCCTTTGAACGCCACCACATCGGCAATCAGCCGGTGCTGGGCGCTGAGTGTCTGGTATTGCTCGGCGGTGACGGTGGCGCTGTGGTGCCAGCGGAAGGTTTCCAGCGCCTGTTTGACGAATTCCCTGGCCTCCTGTTCGGTGAGGCCACCCTGGGTTTCGGCGCGATCGATGAGCGTCAGCGCAGCAGGGGTGAAGATCGATCGCTTGTCCAGCACCGACTGGGCGAATGCCCGTAGTTCCGGGTCTTCGATCAGTTCCAGGCGCAGCAACGAGGTGAACACGCGGAACGGGCTGACTTGCAACGAGGCTTCATGCACCGCGCGAAACGCCGTGGAATGCACCGGCACGCCGGCCGGGGTCAGGTCGTAATAACCCACCGGCTGCATGCCCATCACCGCGAACAGGCGGGCGAGGGTCGCCAGTTCAGCGGCCGTGCCGACCCGGATCGCGCCATGACGCTCCAGGTCCAGGCGCTCGATTTCGCCGGTGCTGTTCAATTGGCGGGCCACTTGCGGATCGTTGTCCAGGACATGGCGGTTGGTCTGTTCCACCAGCTCCATCAGGGCGCCGTACAGCGGCACTTCTTCGCGGTACATGTCGGACATCGCTTTGGAGAAGCGTTGGCGGATCAGGTCGGGGCTGACGAAGTTCGGGTGGTTCATGAACAGGGTTCCTGGCGCGGTGACGTGAAGGATGGGAGAAAAGATCGCAGCCTTCAGCCACGCCGACAAACGAAGTTTCTGACGAACTTCATTCTGCAAAGGACTGCATCCTCAATGCAATCGTTGATCCTGAGGGCTTTCCGAGCGCAGCGATGCCAAAAACTCCCGATACAGGCGTGCCGAGCCGGCAGGCGCTTCGACCATGGGCATATGGCCGATGCCTTCCCAGATTTCCACGCGCAAATCAGCGATGCCCTTGCTCCAGATGGCGACGCTGCTGACATCGATCAAGCGATCCTTGCGCCCCCACAACAACAGTGCGGGGACCTTGATCGACGGAAGTTTCGGCTCCATCGGCGGGCTGGCGCGGAATTCGCGGAAGATTTCTTCCAGTTCGTCCCGCGTCTGTTGATAGCGATGGGCGATGGCATCCAGCACCACCCGTGGCACCCACGGCGGATCGGCCATGGTCATGGCATAAAAATATTTGAATTCTTCCCGCGAGTTGATCAGGAACGGGTTGTGGCCCCGGAACAAATGGTGCTCCAGATCACTGGGTTCGGGCGAGGCGACGCCCGCCGGGTCAAACAGGGCGACCGAGGCAATGCGTTCCGGATAGGTGGCCGCCAGCCAGGCCGCGATATAGCCGCCCATCGAGTTACCGATCACATGGACCTTCTCGACCCCGCACACATCCAGCAGCTGGATCATGCGCTTGGCCTGCAGCGGAATGTCATAGCCGCCACCGGCCTTGAAGCCGGTTTCGCCGTGCCCGGCAATGTCGGGGATGATCACCCGGTAATTGCCGACAAAGTACCGGGCAAAGCGCAGCCAGATATTTTTATCGGCGCTGTAGCCGTGAAGCATCAACACATTGCTGGATGCCTCGTACGGCCCGCCTTGCCAGGTCGAGACGGTCATTTCGCTGATGGGCACCACAATCTTGTGCAGCTTGTACAACCTGGCCTCGGCGGCCACGCTCAAGTTGTACAGCCAGTACCCGATGGCCGGGTAGCTCAACCAGCTCCAGGCCGCAAAAACCGCGATAGCGACAACCAGTAAAAGCATCAGGCGTCTTCCTTCTGATGGATCAGGACAATATGTGATCGGCGGGTTTCAGGGCTCGGGTCAAGCGGTGAAAGCTGAAACTGAACCCGGGAAACATCGCAATCACATGACCGCTCTTGCTTTGATACCAACTGTGGCAGCCTCCGGACTTCCACACGGTGCGTTCCATTTCTCTATGGATCATTTCAGTGTAGGTACGTTCTGCCTCGGGGCGTACTTCGATGCTGCGCAAACCTTGTGCTTTTAAGGTCCGAATGCAGTCGAGGATGTAATTCATCTGCGATTCGATGATGAACAGCGCCGATGTGTGGCCGATCCCGGTGTTCGGGCCGGTGACGATGAACAGGTTGGGAAAGTCCGGCAGGCTGGTGCCCAGGTAGGCTCGGGGGTACTCGGCCCAGACGTTTCTGAGCTGCGTGCCGTTTTTGCCGGTGACCGGGTAGGAAATCACCCCGTCGGTGGCGTCATAACCGGTGGACCAGACGATCAGGTCCAGGTCGATGTGCTGGCCGTCCTGCATGATGATGCCGGTCTCGTCGATTTCGGCGATGCCCTGTTCGCGGCTGTGCAGTGTCACGTTGCGACGGGCCAGCGCCGGGTACAGGGTGCTCGACAGAATCACCCGTTTACAGCCAATGGTGTAGTCCGGCGTGAGTTTTCGACGCAGTTCGGCGTCCGGTACCTGGCGTTTGATGAAGCGCAGGGCCTGATGCTGGACCATGCGCACCGCCGGTTTCGAGTATTTGAAGGCAATCACCCGGGTTTCGAATTGCCAATAGATCATCCAGCGCAGCAGCTTGTAGGCGGGCTTGAGCCCGAGCAGCCAGCGCTGGAAGCGGCCGAAAGTGCGGTCCGCCCGGGGCAGTACCCAATGCGGTGTGCGTTGGAACACATGCAAGTGCCCGACGTCCGGGGCAATCGCCGGAATGACCTGGGCCGCGCTGGCGCCGCTGCCGACGATGGCCACACGTTTTTGCCGGTAATCACAGGAATGGTCCCAGTTATTGGTGTGAAAGGTCTTGCCCTGAAAGCGTTCCTGGCCCTTGAAGCGCGGTACGACCGGTTGACTCAGCGGGCCGGTGGCATTGATCAGGAACTGCGCATGAAACGTGCCTTTGCTGGTGTGCACCGCCCAGCGTTTCCCCTCATCGTCCCATTCCACACGCTCGACATTGGCCAGCAGTTCCACTCGGTCGCGCAGGCCGAAGCGCTCCACCACGTAACGGGTGTAGCGATGCAGTTCGGCCTGTTCGGCGAACATCTGCGTCCAGCGGTAAGGGGCGAAGGACAGTGAGTAGAGCGGCGAAGGCACGTCGACCGCCGCGCCGGGATAGGTGTTCTGGCACCAGGTGCCACCGAAGAAATCCCGTCGTTCCAGCAGACGAAAGTCGGTGATGCCGGCCTTGAGCAAATTGACCGCTGCACACTGCCCGCCAAAGCCGCTGCCGATGATCAATACCTGAAAGGTCTGCATGGGGCTCCTGTTTGCCGCTATGGGGCCAACCCTATCTTCATGTATAGCCGTTTCTGTGGCGCTTTTTGCTTTTGCTTTTGTAGGAGCGAGGCTTGCCTGCGAAGGCTATGACGAAAAGGCTTACTTGCAGGCTTTAACGCGGCGCGGATCAACGTTGGTAGAGGCGTCGATGGAGGTCGTCACAGGTTGACGGACAGGCTCAGGGCGTGGAAGGGGCGGGTGGATCAAGATCAAGAGCTGAAGGCGAGCTAACGCTCGGCCTGATGAGTGGTGAAAAGCAGCGGGTGTACGTCGACCCATTGTGGGAGCGAGCCTGCTCGCGAAGGCGGTGTCTCATTCAGCATAAATATTGGCTGACACACCTTCTTCGCAAGCAAGTCCGCTTCCAAAGGAGATCACGCGGGTGACTCGCGCCGTGCATTTGCTCATGCGTGAAGGTTGCGCTGTGCTGGATGTGATTCAGGCGAGGGCATTGCAGCGGGAGGAGGGGTTCAAGGCTTCGGTTTAGCGGTGTTTGATCTGACGCCATCGCGAGCAAGCTCGCTCCCACAAGGAATATGTCGAACACAAATTATATGTACGACGCTAACCCTGTGGGAGCGAGCTTGCTCGCGATAGCGTCCTTTCAGGAGAAAAGCACTACCTGCTGCCCATCACTCCTTGACGCTCATGAACTCCTCCGCATAGCGGATGTATTCCTCGGGCTGAGTATAGGTATGCGTCAGTTCGGTCGCGCTCAAATCCGAGGCCTGGGTAAAGATCTGGCGCTGTTCGCGCAGGCTGTCGTAGGTCGCCTTGATCGCGGCGAAGTAGGCGCCGTGGCCATCGATGGTGACGCGCACGCCCAGTTCGGCCAGGCGTTTGTCGTCGCGCAGGGCCGGGTTGCCGTAGGTCACCAGCATCAGCGGTACGCTCAGGTGTTCGGCGATTTGTTCCAGATGGTCGAAATCTTTCACGCCCACCATGCAAATGCCGTCTGCGCCGGCGGCCTGGTATTGCTTGGTCCGGCTGATGATCTCCTGGACCGGCAGGATCCCTGCGTGGGTGCGGGCGATGATGGCCATTTCCGTATCGCAACGGGCTTCCAGTGCCGCGCGAATCTTGCCGACGCCTTCGGCGACGGTGATCAGATCGGTGGATTTGCGGCCGAATTGCGCCGGCAGCAAGGTGTCTTCGATGGTCAGGGCCGCCACGCCGGCTCGTTCGAGCTCGACGATGGTGCGCATGACGTTGAGTGCGTTGCCGTAGCCATGATCGGCGTCGGCAATCACCGGCAATTGGGCGACACGGCCGATGCGGGTGGCCTGCTCGGCGAATTCGCTGAGGGTGATCAAGGCAAAGTCTGGGGCGCCCAGTACCTGCAACGACGCGACCGAACCACCCAGAATCCCCACTTCAAAGCCCAGATCGGCGGCAATGCGTGCCGACATCGGATCGAAGACCGATGCGGTGTGGTAGCAGGTGTTGGACGCGAACAGTTGACGAAAATTGCGGCGCAAATCTTGATGAGACAGCCTGGACATATGGGTTCCACCAATGGAAATGGAAGGGCTTGAGCAAAAGTGTCAACGCCGAAAGTGTTAGAGGCTATCACGGGTGCATGTTAGGAATGATGACGAATTTAACGTGATTACTGCCTTTTTGTTCGGGCGACTGCCGATCAAGCCGCCACTGCCCGTGCCTGTTGCTTGACCATTGGCACACCGCGCACCCCATCTCCGGGCTGCAGTTGCAGTCGTTTGGCGGTGAGACGGTCGACCATCAGGCAATTGCCGACCTGTCGCGCCTGAGCAGTGGTGATTCGGCAGTTTTCCAGGCGACGATTGTGGATCAGCCACATCGGCGCCTGGTCGTCCGGAGTGCCGATGGCCAACTCCAGCAATTGGCTGTCACGCACGGTACGGATGTTCGACACCGGGGCCTCGATGACCGGGCCGGCGTCGAAGATGTCGATGTAACCCTGGTTGGCAAAACCCTCGACGGTGAGGATTTTCATTGCCGGTTCGCTGTTCGGATGAGGTTTGCCGATCACGGCCTGGGCCTGTTCGGTGAGCAGGCAGGTGTAAAGCGGTTGGCGTGGCATCAGTTCGGCGATGAACGACTTGTTACCCAGCCACGACAAATGATCGGCATGGCTGAAATCCATTTGGAAAAAGTGACGGCCCACGCTGTCCCAAAAGGGTGAGCAACCTTGTTCGTCAGCGCGCCCGCGCAGTTCGGCAATAAGCTTGTCGCCGAACAGGTGCGGAAACTCTGCGACAAACAACAGGCGCCCAAGGGAGAGCAATCGACCGTGACCGCCCAGGCGTTGATCGGGGCGCAGAAACAGCGAGCAGAGTTCCGATTGGCCGGTCATTTCGTTGTTCAGGAACAAGGTCGGAATGTGCCGACTGATGCCCAGGTCCGCTGATGAGCTGACTGTCAGCCCGACCCGGTAGTTGTACCAGGGTTCGCGCAGGCCCACAGCCCCGGTCAGGGCACTGACGCCGATCACTTGCTGATCGTCGTCCTCAAGGACGAACAGGTAATCGGCATCGGCGCGTTCGACCTGTTCGGCGAAGGTTCGTTTCGCCCAGCGCAAACGATGGGTCAGGCGCTCCTCGTTGGCCGGCAGGTTGGTCAATCCGCGGCCCGCTTGCCGGACCAGCGCGAGCAAGGCGGGAAGGTCGGTGACCTGAACCGGACGGACAATCATGCTGCAACTCCTTGTTCGCGCCAGATCGGGCGTCGTCGTTGGGTTCCGGGCCGGTTGATGCTCACAGGGCGATCAGCCGGACCGGGCTGCCTTCGCTTACCTTCAACGCTGAGCACATTCCGGCGTCCAGAATCACAGGTTGCCCGGCGATGTAATCCAGTTCCGCGACGATGGCCCGAAAATTTTCCAGCGAATCGTTGCTCACCAGATAGCAACCACGGGCGTCGATGGATGAGCCGGGTTTGGCCGAAGCGGTGTGGCTGCGGGCGATGGAGCGGATGCCGCCGGTGCGCGCAAACAGGGTAGGGCCGCCGTCGAACAGGTCGACATAGCTGTTGGTTTCAAACCCCTCGCGCTCCAGGATATCGAAGGCTTCCTGGCCGTCGGGATGAATTCTGCCGATGCAGTCTTGGGCGGCCTTTGGCAGCATCGGCACGTAGATCGGGTATTGCGGCATCAATTCGGCGAGAAAGGTGCGGCTCTCCAGGCCGCACAGTCGTTCGGCCTCGACGTAGGGCAGATCGAAGAAGTGTTTGCCCACGGCATCCCAGAACGGCGAGTGTCCCTCGTCGCTGCTGTAACCGACGATCTCGGTAATCACCGCATCGGAAAAACGCCGGGCATGGGCGGCAATGAACAGCAGTCTCGCCCGGGACAACAGTTCCGAGAATGCCGTGCGTTCCAACGCTGCATCGATATGGAACCCTCGCAGCAAGGTGTGGACGCTGAGGTCATGGCACACCGACAGCGCCGGCACGTCGTGTTCGATGTTGAGCTCCCGCGAGACGCTGTTGAAATGGCGGTTGCGCAGGCTGTAGAACGGCTCGCTGAAGCCGGCTGTCGCGAGAATTTCCGAGCAGCCCACCAGGCGTTGGGTCGCCAGGTCTTCCAGCACGAAGAAGTAATTCTCGGGGCCGGGGCTGCGCACGTCTTGCTCGAACGAGGTGCAGGAATCGAGAATTTTATCGCGCAGGCGTTCGCTGTCGTCCGGCAAGGACGTGACGCCCACCAGGCTTTCGCGGGCAAGTTGCTGCAACTGGGGCAGGTCGGTTAACTGCACTGGACGCAAGACCAGCATGGATGCACTCCTGTATCAAAGGGCCCGGTGACTGGCACAGGACCTGACTATCACTGTCGGTTTCCACGCGTTGAAGCGGCGGTCACCTTGCCAGGCGCCGCTCTTTTTTTATCAGTCGTTATTCGTACATCGCTACCCGGCTCGCCTCATGCAATGGGTGCAGGGGCAGCGAGTTACATAGGGATTTGCATTCGGACGGTGCAAGGTCCAGACCAGAGTCGACGATCGGGTCATTGAATGAGGGCATCCGGGCTCCTGCTGGATGGGAACGATAGTCCGTTGAAACCAGTATTTATTTAAGGCGCGTGACATGTCTAGTTAATTTTCGCGCTGTTCAGAACGCCTGGTCGCGGACCGCATGCTCATGGGACGGAGGCTACGCGGATGTCGATCGACCGTGTAGGGCATGGCCTATAAGAGCGTCGGAGAAGGCTGCCAGGGGGCGATGAAATGCCAGCGCGAGCCGATATCATTGGTTCAAACGAAACACCCCCGATCATCCTGGTTACGGCACAATTGCGCGATATTCCACGGCAAGACGCCGTTTTTCCTTTTTATCGACCGAGAGATTTTTCGTGCAGGCGACCCGTTTGACCTTGATGTGCCATGCCAGAACCATCGCACAGAAATTGGCGAGTTTTCCTACAAATGAGCCACTGGAGATGAATTGGCAATCGGCAAGGGGTTCGCTTAGCGCCCGATACAAGGGTTCGCCAAGGCTGATGTGCGCTCCGGAGCTGCGGACCCGGCAAACCGCCGAATTGTTCGGCACTACCGTGGAGATTGTCGAAGCACTCAGGGACTGCGATTTCGGTCGCTGGAGCGGGGCACGTATAAACGATCTGCAAAAAGACCAGCCTGAACAGCTGGAGCGCTGGCTCACGGACCCGGATTCGGCGCCCCACGGTGGTGAATCCGTGACGCAGGTCATCGAGCGGGTGGCCGCGTGGCTGGCGACGCTGGAAGCGACACCCGGTCATGTCGTTGCCATGACCCATCCGTTTATCATCCGCGCCGCGCTGGCAACCGTGTTGCAAGTTTCGGCGTTCAACTTGATAGATGTCGAGCCGTTATCGGCCATTGAATTGAGGTTCAATGGTTGCTGGCGGCTACGCTTGCCGGGCAGCGAGCCCGAAGGAACGCGGTGATGAAAAAACTCCTGGTCATCGGCATCGGCGCCGGCAACCCCGACTACATCACGATGCAGGCGGTGAAGGCATTGAATCGGGTCGACGTGTTTTTCCTCATGGACAAGGGCCAGAGCAAGGACAAGCTGATCGACCTGCGCCGGGAAATCTGCGAGCGCTACATTACTGAGGGTGACTACCGCTTTGTCGAAGCGCAAAGTCCGGAGCGCGAGCGTGGCGATGTGGACTACACCGCCAGTGTCGATGATCTGAACCTGGCCAAGCAGCGCACCTTTGAACGGCTGATCAACGAAGAAATATCCGACGGCCAGTGCGGCGGTTTCCTGGTGTGGGGCGATCCGGCGTTGTACGACAGCACCCTTCGCATTCTGCAGGCGATACTGGCGTCAGGCGCCTGTGTGTTCGAGTTCGAGGTCATCCCCGGTATTACCAGCGTCCAGGCACTGGCGGCGCAGCACAAGGTGACACTCAATCAGATCGGTCGCTCGGTCGAGATCACCACCGGTCGGCGCCTGGCAGCGGGGCAAGTGAGTGATGCCGACAGCCTGGTGGTAATGCTCGATGCGCAAGATGCCTACCATCAAGTAGAGAATCAGGACACCGAGATTTTCTGGGGGGCTTATTTGGGGACGCCGGATGAGATCCTGATCAGCGGCAAGCTAAAGGATGTGGCGGATGAGATCGAACGGGTGCGCAAGGCGGCGCGATTGGCCAATGGCTGGATCATGGATACCTATCTGCTGCGCAAGCCTTGAGATGTGGGTTGTCTGGCCTGGCCCCTTCGCGAGCAGGCTCGCTCCCACATTTGAAATGCATTTCC
>NZ_JBSVWS010000136.1:0-16806 GCF_054071155.1 Pseudomonas sp. SDO5532_S415
TTGAAATGCATTCCCCTGTGGGAGCGAGCCTGCTCGCGAAGGGGCCCGTCAAACTACCCCGGCATTCACCAACAACTCCTCCAGCGCTATCAAATCCGGTACCTTGGCCACCTGATCAGCCACCTGCACCGCCGCTTTTTCCAGCGAGCACAACGGCACATCCACATAGCTCAACTGACTGTCGAGCTTGTACGAGCGCGGAATGCCCTGGACCAGCATCGCGATGAATTTCAGGTCGGGACGACCTCCCAGCGCATTGAGGATGATGATTCGCGCGCGCTCGCCGATGACGATTTTATTGCCGCACGCCGACTCGAAACTGAGCAAGGGAATCTGCCGGTTGCGCCAGGTGACGCGCCCCAGGTACCACGGCGGTGTATCGAGATCGAATGCCGCGGGCTGGTAATCGATCAGCTCGGCGACGGCGACGTTGGGCAGGATCAGGTTGCGGTCGGCCAGGGGCAGCAGCAGGCCGGTAAGGTTGATGCTGCGCTGGTTGATGCGCTGCTCAAGCATGGGTTTTGCTCCACAGGGCAATGCTTTCGAGCAGTACCGATTCCTGGTACGGCTTGCCGAGGTAGTCGTTGACACCGATGGCCATGGCCCGGTCGCGGTGTTTCTGGCCGGTGCGGGAGGTGATCATGATGATCGGCAGGTGCTGCAAACGTTCATCGTTGCGCACTTGTGTCGCCACTTCGAAGCCGTCCATGCGTGGCATTTCGATGTCCAGCAGCATGACATCCGGCATGTGTTCTTCGAGCAGCAGCATGGCGTCGACGCCGTCCTTGGCCGTCAGTACGTTCATACCGTGACGTTCGAGCAGACGGCTGGTGACCTTGCGCACGGTGACCGAATCGTCGACCACCATCACCAGCAACGGTCGTTGCGGCTCGAGCTCCGTGTCGTGGCTTGGCGTGCGCTGCGGCACATGGGCTTGCAGGGCGCGAATCGGCGCCAGCAAATCGAGAATCAGCACCACCCGGCCATCCCCCAGAATCGTTGCCCCGGAGACGCCCTGCACCGCCGCGAACTGCGGGCCGAGGCTCTTGACCACAATCTCTCGGGTGCCGGCCATGGCGTCGACCTGCACCGCGATGTGGCGCTCGTTGCATTGCACCAGCAGTACCGGCAACGGCAGGCTCTGGCCCAAGAGTTTTGGCCGGGGGCTGGTTTTCAGCAGCTCGCCCAGATAGCACAGCTCATAGCGTTGCCCGGCGTATTCATAGGTCGGCGGATCGAGACGGAAATGCCCTTCGAGCTCGTTGGGCAACACGCGGACGATCCCATCGATGGTGTTCAGCGGGATCGCATATTGATCCTCCCCGCATTGCACCATCAACGCCCGGTTGACCGACACGGTAAACGGCAGGCGGATACGGAAATGCACGCCCTGCCCGGCCACAGAGTCGATGCTCATGCTGCCGCCCAGTTGCCGTACCTCTTCGTGGACCACGTCCATGCCGACGCCACGCCCGGAGATCTGGGTGATTTTCTCGGCGGTGGAAAACCCCGGTTGCAGGATGAACTGCAACACGTCGCGGTCGCTGATTTCCGTGTCCGGGTCGAGCAAGCCACGCTTGATGGCCTTGCGTCGCACCGCGTCCAGCGGCACCCCGGCACCGTCATCGCGGATATCGAAAATGATGTCGCCGCCTTCGCGCGACAGATCAAGGGTGATGCGCCCCTGCGCCGGTTTACCCGCCGCGATGCGCGCCTCGGCGGACTCCAGACCATGGTCCACGGCGTTGCGCAGCATGTGCTCCAGCGGTGCCGCCATGCGTTCGAGCACGTTGCGATCCATTTCGCCTTCGGCGTTGCCGACGATGAACTCGACGTCTTTGCCCAACTCCTCGGACACCTGGCGAACAATGCGCTTCAAGCGCGGCAACATCCTTTCGAAGGGCACCATGCGCGTGCGCATCAGGCCTTCCTGCAACTCAGTGTTGATGCGCCCCTGTTGCTGCAGCAGGTTTTCCGCATCCTGGTTGCGCCGGTCGAGGGTTTCCTTGAGATCAAGCAAGTCGGAGGCGGATTCGAACAGGGCGCGGGACAGTTGCTGCAACTGCGAGTGCCGATCCATCTCCAACGGGTCGAACTCTTCGTAACCCAGGCGTTCGGCGTCGACTTGCTGGCGACTGAGGATCCGGCCCTGGGTTTCCGTGTCGAGGCGACGCAACTGATCGCGCATACGCTCGATGGTGGTTTCCATTTCGTTCAAGGCTGTTTGGGCATCGCTGACTTGCTGTTCGATCCGGCCGCGGAAGATCGACGTTTCGCCCGCCAGGTTGACCAGGTCGTCGAGCAGTTCCGCCGAGACCTTGACCATGTCCGCACCGGCGTCCTGTGGCAGCAGCGGCGTCTCGGCTTTTATCGCAGCAGGCAGCGCGACCGGTGCCGGGATTTCAGGGACCGTCGGATGGCTGAAATTCCTGATCGCATCGAGCAATCGGTCCGCCGGCGGCAACGGTTCCCCGGCACGGGCCGCGTCGAGCATTTGCGCCAGCCGGTCATGGCTGCGTTGCAGCAATTCAAACAACGTGGCCGTGGGTTTCAGTACGCCGGTGGATAAACCTTCGTAGAGGAATTCCAGCTCATGGGCCAGATCGCCGATCGGGGTGATTTCCACCATGCGCGCACCACCCTTGAGGGTGTGCAGGTCGCGCAGCAGGGTTTCCACGTCCTGGCGGTTCGAAGGCTCGGCCTGCCAGCGTACCAGTGCCGCGCCGGAACTCTCGATGATGTCGAAGCCTTCCTCGAGGAAGATATCCAGCAACTCGCTATCATGATGAGTCGT
The DNA here is from genome assembly GCF_054071155.1 of Pseudomonas sp. SDO5532_S415. Taxonomy (NCBI): domain Bacteria; kingdom Pseudomonadati; phylum Pseudomonadota; class Gammaproteobacteria; order Pseudomonadales; family Pseudomonadaceae; genus Pseudomonas; species Pseudomonas sp. SDO5532_S415. Next base: position 2,795 of record NZ_JBSVWS010000136.1, read on the forward strand.
GTCGTTGCCGGCCTCTGGCTCGATCACGTCGGTGTGGCCCGCGTGGCCCTGGCGAAAGGCGCGAATCGCTTCGACCAGTTCACCGGGATCGCCCAACGGCTGATGGCGCTGCAGCTGCTCAAGCATTTGCGCCAAGCGCTCATGGCTGTGCTGGAGCAACTGCGCCAGCACTTCGCTGTGGCTGTAGCGGCGGTCGACCAAACCTTCGTACAGGCTTTCCAGCTCATGGGCCAGGTCACCGACCGGCTCGACCTCGGCCATCCGCGCACCGCCCTTGAGGGTGTGCAAGTCGCGTTGCAGGGACGACAACGGTGCAGGGTTCTGCGGCTCGCCTAACCAGCGTTGCAACGCCTGGTTGGCGCTGTCGAGGATATCCACGGCTTCTTCGAGGAAGATCGCAACGATTTCATCATCGAGCTCGACTGCGCGATCCTTTGTGGGAGCGAGCCTGCTCGCGATGGACTCACTGGCACCGCGTTTATCCAATGACAACGCGTCATCGTTAACGTCCTTCGCGAGCAGGCTCGCTCCCACAGGGGAAAGTGTATTTTCAAGTTCCGCGGTGGCCTCACCGAGGTCACGGATGCTCAGGGTGCGGCTGCCGTCGCTGCGGATCAGGCCCATGGCCGATGGATCGAGACTCTGATCGAGCAAGCCGTGCAAGGCACGAATGCGCTCCGGGCGCGGGCTGACTTCCTGGCCGGCGGCCAGTTCGTCGAGCATGTTGATCAGTGCTTCGTGGGCACTTTGCGCCTCGTGGAAAAATGTCTCGCTGACGGCCAGGCTGCTTTCTTCCACGGCACCGTAGAGGTCGAGCAGGGCTTCGCAGAGTTCGTCCACCGGATGCAGGTCGGCCAGGTGCGCGCCCTCGCCAAGGGTGGTCAATTCGTCCAGCAGCGCGCTGAGCTCCTGACGCTCGCCGGGGTGTTGCTGCCAGCGCTGTAACAGACTTTCAGCGTCGAGCAGGATGTCCATGCCCTGGGCCAGGAAGTTGTTGATCAACTGCGGATCACGCTTGATCCGCGGACCGCTGCTGGGTCCATTCGAGAGACCTTGCAGACGCTCGACCAGCAACGCCCGGGCCTGTTCGATCAACGCATGGGCGCTGGGGATTTCGGCCAGGGGATCGGTCTTGAGCTGGCGCAAGCCAAGGCGGAACAAGCCTTCGGCTTCCAGCAGCACATCAACTTCGTCCAGGTCCAGGGCGATCTGGTGCGCCTTGTATTCCCGGGCCAGTTGATCCAGCGGCGCGGCGAGCTCGACAATCGGCAAGACCCCGGCCATCGATGCGCTGCCCTTGAGGGTGTGCAAGGCGCGGAGCAACTCGTCACTGGCCTGCAAGGGCATGTGTTCGGCGGCCTGATCGAGAAAGCGGTTGAGGCTGGTCAAATGGGTTTCGGCTTCTTTGCGGAAGATCTCCAGCAACAACGGATCGAGCGCCGCGACGTCTTGCGTGTCTTCGTCGCAGGCCAGCTCACCACCTTTGGCCAAGGCATGGGCACGGGCGGCCAATTGATCGACATCGTTGCGCTGGCGTTGGGCATTATCGGCAAATTCGGTGACCAGTTCCGGCAACAGCGCTACTACATCACCCAGCAATTGCCGCACTGCGTCGCCCGGCGCCACGCTGTGTTCCAGTACACGGTTGAGCAGGTTTTCCACCGCCCACGCCAGCTCACCCAACACCAGCGCGCGGACCATCCGGCCACTGCCCTTGAGGGTGTGGAAAGCGCGACGCACCTCACCCAAAGCCGAGGTGTACTCAGGGTTGGCCGACCAGCGCGGCAAGTACTCCCGAAGGATTTCCAGCACCTCGTCGGTTTCTTCGAGGAACACTTCCCGCAGTTCGTCGTCCACCGGTTCCTCACCGGCGGGCGGCGGCAACAGGCTGCCCGGCGTGGTCAACGCGGGCGGATTGAGGGCGGATACCGGACTGGCCAGCACATCGGCCAGGGTCTGGACGACCGCCTGTGCATCCCGTTCCTGCATTTGTTGCATGACCTGCGCTTCGCTTGGGCTCAGCACATCCTCAAGCACCGGCACCTGCTGTCCGCTGGGCTTTTCGTTAGGAAAGAAGCCGAGGGATGCCAGGCTTTTTTCCGCGATGTCGAGCAACTGTTCACCGGGGGCTTCGGGGTCGTCGTTGAGACGTTCGAGGTAGTACTCAAGACTGGCGATGACGTCGGCCAGGCTGTCCAGTTCCTGCCATCCGGGCTGGCTAGGGTCGAGCATCAAATGTTCGCGGATGAAGTGGTTGCACGTTTCGACCAGGCCCGCCGCACGGTTCAACGGGATCATCGCCAGCGCGCCACGAACCTGGGTCAACAAGGCCGGCAGTGCCTGCAAATGCTGACGGTCCCAGTCGGCGTCGATGTAATCGACGATCATGTCCTTGGCCTCTTGCAGGCAGATGCGCGCTTCCTTGATCACGATCTGATGAATCTGCGTCAGGTCGGTGGTCGGCAGACGGCTTTCTTCCTGGCTCTCGGGCTCCACGGTGCCCACCATGCCGGCCAGGGTCGCTTCGACGTAGAGCAAAGCCCCGGCGACGTCCATGAGGGTCGCGTCATCGGGGGCGCGCTGGCCTTGGGCGAGGCTCAGTACCACGGCCAGTTGATCGATAATCACCTTGCGCGGCTGGCCGAATCCCAGCACCGCCAGGGTGTCGGCGATTTGCCGCAGCGGTGCCAGCAGGCTGTCGAGGTCCGAGGCGTGTTGCCGGTCGCTGCGCACGAACAGGTCCAGGCGCTCCTTGACTCGCACCAGCTCTTCACAGAGCGCCGCCAATACCGAGCGCATGGCGTCGCGGTCGGGGCCGGCCAGCCGCGCGCGTTCTTCATCGACCATCGCGCTGTCAGGCAGCGCGTCATCCAGTCCGTAGCGATCTTTCATGGTCAGCATCTGCCCGATGGGGTGTTCGGCTTTGGCAATGTAGAACAGCAAACTCTTGAGCAGCTCCGGCGGCGCCGGTTGATTGATCGCGGGCATGCCCTGTTCGAGCAGGCGCTTGAGTTCTTTGTCGGCGTCCTTGAACAGACTGCGCAAGGCCGGGCTGTTGGCGATCGCACCGCCACGCATGCCTTCGACCAGCGCCGAAGCGACCTGCCACAACGGGCTCAAGGGTGCGTTGCCGCACAAGCTTTCCAGGCGGGAAAACACCTTGGCCAGATATCCCAGGTGGGTGTCGTCATCCTGCTCGCGCAGCAAGCCGACCAGGGCCATTTGCAGCATCTGCCGCAACTTGCGCAGCACATTCGGCAGTTCCGCCGGCTCCAGCAATGCCAGGGACTCGGCGTCCAGGGGTGGCAGGTCCGGCCATTGCGGGCTGAACAGGCTGGTTTCCGACAGCAGGCTTTCACCACGGGCACTGCGCAGGTCGTTGATCAACGGCAGCACCACCAGCGGCAAGTCGCGACGGGCGCCTTGAACCCGGTCGAGGTAGATCGGCAGTTGCCCCAGGGCTTGCAACATCAGGTGCAGCGCTTCGTCACGATGACTGACGCGATTGTGTTGCAAGGCGGCGGTCAATTGCTCCATTTCTTCGGCGAGCAGGGCCGCGCCGTAGAATTCGACCATCTGCAAACTGCCGTGAACCTGATGGATGCACGCCAGGCAATCGCTCAGGGCGTGCGTCGCCTGCGGATCATCAAGCTGGGTTTCGATCGCGTGATGAGCCTGCTTCAGCGTTTCGGCAATCTCGCCTTTGACCCATTCGAGGGCCACATAGTCGTGCCGATCACCCATAACCACTCCAGTTTTCGCTTCAGTCACGTTGCATCAGTCAAATTGCAGGCGCCCGCAGGCGGTTCAAACTTTGTCGGTCACCTGTGTCTTGGTGGCCGGCAAGGTGAAACCGGACACCGACCGCCGCAGCTGACTGGCCATTTTTGCCAGGTTGCCGATGCTCTCGGCGGTGGCGGTGGAACCGGACGAGGTCTGCGTGGTGATCTGCTGGATCACGTTCATCGTCAGGGAAATCTGACCGGCAGACGACGTCTGTTGCTGTGCGGCGTTGGAAATGCTCTGGATCAGCGCCGCCAGGGTTTTGGAAACCCCTTCGATTTCCTCCAGGGCCACACCCGCATCCTGCGCCAGACGTGCGCCGCGCACCACTTCGGTGGTGGTCTGTTCCATGGAGATGACTGCTTCGTTGGTGTCGGTCTGGATCGCCCGCACCAGGGTTTCGATCTGCCGGGTGGCGGCCGAAGAGCGCTCGGCCAGCCGTTGCACCTCGTCGGCGACCACCGCGAAACCGCGCCCGGCATCCCCGGCCATGGACGCCTGGATCGCCGCATTGAGCGCGAGAATGTTGGTCTGATCGGCAATGTCATCGATCAGGCTGACAATGTCACCGATTTCCTGGGAAGACTCGCCAAGACGCTTGATCCGCTTGGCAGTGTCCTGAATCTGTTCGCGAATATTGTCCATGCCGTGGATGGTGTTGTGCACCACCTCGTTGCCCTTGTTGGCGATTTCCACCGAACGTTCGGCCACCGCCGAGGATTCAGCGGCGTTGGCTGACACCTGATCGATGGATTCGGCCATGTCGTTGATCGCGGTGGAGGCTTCGGAAATCTGCTGCGCCTGATGCTCCGAAGCCTGCGCCAGGTGCATGGCGGTGGCCTGCGTTTCCTGCACGGCGGCGGCGACCTGGCCGGCCGTCAGGTTAATGGTCGCCACGAGATCGCGCAGCTGGTCCACGGAATAGTTGATCGAGTCGGCAATGGTGCCGGTGAAGTCTTCGGTCACCGAGGCAGTCACGGTCAGGTCACCGTCGGCCAGGTCTTCGATTTCGTCGAGCAGTCGCATGATTGCGTTCTGATTGCGCTCGTTTTTCTCGGCGGTTTCCCGCAGCTGGCGATTGGTTTCGCGGACCATCACCAGACCGATGAGGATGATCGACATCAATGCCGCCAGACCCAGCACATAGCCGCCAATGGTGTCGGTGTTGCGCCCGCTGGCGAGGTTTTCGAAACCGCCGGCCAGGTGCGAGGCTTCGTCGAGCAGGGTCTGCGAGAGGCTGAAGATATTGGTGGCCGACTCGCGGACCTTGAACAGCTCCGGCGAGGTTTCGAGGATTTCATCCACCGAGCCGGAGACGAACTCGAACAGCTCGGAAATTTCCATCAGGCGCGCCCGCGCATCACGGTCTTCAACCTGGCTGACCCGCAGCGCTACATTGCCCTGGAGCATGCCGTTGAGTACCTGGCCGAACCGCGCCGCGTCGCGACCGAAGACGTCGGCCGCCTGCTGCGAGTTTTCGTCGCCGGACAGCACCGTGTTCACAGCGCCCAGAATGCGTTCGGCCAGCAGTGATTGACGCTGGGCCATCGCCACCTGGGCAGCCGGTGCGCCCCGCTGCAGGAGGATCTCCACCACTTTCTCGTATTCAACCTGCAACTGCGGCACGGTTTCGGCCAGGGTCGCGGCCACCTGATGCAGCGACAGCACGGTCTGCTCGCTGGAAAGAATGGCGTCGGTGTTTTTCAGCAGGCGCTCCCAGTCCATCTGCACCGCGCGCATTTCCGGGCGCACGACCGCTGGTGCCGGCGGCAGGCCGGTGGAAGGGTCGCCTTTTTTCAGATAGCTCCAGCGCTGGGCAAAATCATTGCGCGCATCGCTGAGCAGCTTGAACGCTGCGGCCTTGCCGGCGGCGGCTTCGGTGGCGTTCTTGGCAATGCGCTGGGACAAGACACGCAGCTCGCCGGCGTGACCGATGTACTGTTTGTCGTACGTCGCCTGGGTGTTGAGGTACGCGAAGTTGGCAAACAACAGCATGATGAAGATGATCAGCGCGATGAACAGCGCGATGATCTGCGAACGACTGCGCGACCCTTCCATTGGCTTGCCTGTTTTAGCTTTTATCATCGGTCTTCGCCTGTTAACCAACCATCTTCTAACCTGACGCGATCCCTGTGGGAGCTGGCTTGCCAGCGATAGCATTACCTCGGTTCAATGTGAGACCGAGTCGCCTGCATCGCGGGCAAGCCCGGCTCCCACAGGGTCCGCGTTTATAGCGCAATGTTCATGAATCCTTGGGACCTCGCCAGCGCAAACGGGCTGAACACCCGCCAGCTCTGCTCGCCTTCAAAGCAACCGTCGACAAACGCCGACATCGGCCCCGAGACGTCATCTGCCGGCACCGGCTTCAGGCTGTTGCGGGCAAAGTGCTGGAGGCCGAAGACCTCATCGACCATCAGCCCGGCGAACACCTCTTGATGCTCCACCACCAACACCCGCCGCTGCTTGCGCGGCGTCGAAAGCTCATGCCCGAACTCTTTACCCGAAAAGAAAGCACTCAAATCCATGATCGGCAGCAAGCGCCCACGCAGGTTGGCCACACCCTTGACCCAGGACTTGACGCCTGGCACCTGGGTAAAGCGCGGCTCATGCAGCACTTCACTGACTTCGCCCATGGGCGCGACGTACCAGTGCTCACCCAGGCGAAAGCCGATGCCGCTCCAGCTGTCCTGTCGGGTCGGCTGGGACGGCAAGTCCGCCGCCAGCAGACGACAGCGCTGGTCGATCTGCAGCAACAGCTCAAAGGCCGTCAGCGACTCGGTCATGGCCGGACAATCAACCCGGCAGCACGTTGTTCAGGGTTCTGATCAGGGTCTCTTCATCAACCGGCTTGGTCAGATAGTCCTTGGCACCCTGGCGCGTGCCCCAGACCTTGTCGGTTTCCTGATCCTTGGTGGTGATGATGATCACCGGGATGTGCCCGGTTTCCGGATCTTTGGTCAGCTGGCGGGTGGCCTGGAACCCGTTGAGGCCGGGCATGACGATGTCCATCAACACCGCATCGGGTTTTTCCAGGCGGGCCAGGGCCACGCCATCGGCGCCGTTTTCGGCTTTCAACACTTCATGACCGTGCTTTTCCAGCATGCCGGTCAGTTTGTACATTTCAGTCGGCGAATCATCGACGATCAGAATACGTGCCATGGTCTTCCCCATTCTTGTCGACACAAGGCCCGTTGGCCGAGCATCACTTCTGGTGTCTTACTGCGGCAAAACGGCGGCGAAGCCCGGAACATGGGCCTGGATCGCGTTCAGCAGTTCTTCCTTGCTGAAAGGCTTGGTCAAAAACTGGTCGGAGCCGACGATGCGCCCCTTGGCCTTGTCGAACAGCCCGTCCTTGGACGACAGCATAATCACTGGCGTGGACTTGAACGCACTGTTGTTCTTGATTAAAGCGCAGGTCTGATAGCCATCCAGACGCGGCATCATGATGTCGACGAAGATGATGCCGGGGTGATTGTCTGCAATCTTGGCCAGGGCATCGAAACCGTCGATGGCCGTGATGACCTCACACCCCACGTTCTTGAGCAGCGTTTCGGCGGTACGGCGAATCGTCTTCGAATCATCGATCACCATGACCTTCAAGGCGCTGGGTTGCTGTTCCATAATTGCTCTACCGTCGCCTTTACGAATCTATTTGTCCATTTGCAGTGGGTCGAGGGCCCGAAACCCTTGATGCTCAAGGGCCAGCACAACATGGCAGCCTTTTTAGCACAGTCTCCAATGCCAATCTATCGGCCGACCTTCGAGGTGGTTTTTCCTTGACCGCAAACCCACGCAGCGCCACTCTGACGCCACTTTTAAACGGTCCTTTTGGTCTGATCTTCTTACTGTGGGAGCGAGCCCGCTCGCGAATGCGGTGTGCCAGGCAACAACAATGTCACTGACACGCCCTCTTCGCGAGCAGGCTCGCTCCCACAGAAGATCGATACAGGCTCCCCAACTTCAGAGGAAACACCCATGAGCGTTCGCGTCGGGATTGTCATGGACCCTATCGCCAGCATCTCCTATAAAAAGGATAGCTCGCTGGCCATGCTGCTGGCCGCGCAGAAGCGTGGCTGGGAACTGTTCTATATGGAACAGCGCGACCTGTACCAGGCCGAAGGCCAGGCCCGGGCGCGGATGCGCCCGCTGAAAGTGTTTGCCAACCCGGAAAAATGGTTCGAGCTGGGCGCCGAAAACGACGCGCTGCTGAGCGATCTGGACGTGATCCTGATGCGCAAGGATCCGCCGTTCGACATGGAGTTCGTCTATTCCACGTATTTGCTGGAACAAGCCGAAAGTGCCGGCGTGCTGGTGGTCAACAAACCGCAGAGCCTGCGCGACTGCAACGAGAAACTGTTCGCCACGCTGTTCCCTCAGTGCACGCCGCCGACCATCGTCAGCCGCCGTCCGGATGTGCTGCGCGAATTCGCCGACCATCACGGTGACGTGATCCTCAAGCCGCTGGACGGCATGGGCGGCTCCTCGATCTTCCGCCACACCGCGGGTCACCCGAACCTGTCGGTGATTCTCGAAACACTGACGCTGCATGGTCAGCAGCAGATCATGATCCAGGGCTACCTGCCGGCCATCGTCGATGGCGACAAACGCATCCTGATGATCGACGGCGAGCCGGTGGACTACTGCCTGGCGCGCATTCCCGCCGCTGGCGAGACCCGTGGCAACCTCGCCGCCGGCGGCCGTGGCGAAGCGCGCCCGCTGACCGAGAAAGATCGCTGGATTGCCGCGCAAGTCGGTCTGACCCTGCGGGAAAAAGGCCTGCTGTTCGTCGGCCTCGACGTGATCGGCGAGCACCTGACGGAAATCAACGTCACCAGCCCGACCTGCATCCGCGAGATCGACAATGCGTTCGGCACTGACATCGGCGCAATGCTGATGGATGCCATCGAGAAGCAGCTGCAAGCTACCAGCCGCAAGCTACAAGCTTAAAGCACGTATGCATTTGCAACTCCCTTGCAGCTTGATGCTTGAAGCTGCTCGTCTACAGCTTGTCGCTTGCAGCTTGTAGCTTGAAGCTAAAAACCAACATTGCGTTATCATGCCCGGCCATTGAAAACGTGATGTTGGTTTTTCTGCCATGACCCTCCCGTCCGATCTGCCCCCCGAACTCGCCCATAGCGGCGTGCGCCCGGCCGATCGCCTCGGTTTTACCCTGTTTCTGGCGGCGCTGGTGCACCTGGCGTTGCTGTTGGGCGTCGGCTTTACGGTGGTCGAGCCCCAGCAAATCAGCAAAACCCTGGAAATCACCCTCGCCACGTTCAAAAGCGAAAAGAAGCCGGAAAAGGCCGATTTTCTTGCTCAAGAGAATCAGCAAGGCAGCGGCACCCTGGATAAAAAGGCCATTCCCAAGACCACCGAGGTCGCGCCTTTCCAGGACAACAAGGTGCAGAAAGTCACGCCACCACCGGCAGCCAAACCTGAAGTGCAGGAAGCGGCGCCCAAGGCGGCCGTGACCACCGTCGCGCCGAAGCCGAAAAAAGCCGCCACAAAAACCGAAGAACCCAAGCCCGTCACCAAACCTGCAGTGGCCGCGCCGACGTTCGATGCTGAACAGCTGTCGAGCGACATCGCCAGCCTGGAAGCGGAACTGGCCAACGAACAGCAGCTGTACGCCAAGCGCCCGCGCATCCACCGCTTGAGCGCCGCCTCGACCATGCGCGACAAGGGCGCCTGGTATAAAGACGAATGGCGCAAGAAGGTCGAGCGCATCGGCAACCTGAATTACCCCGACGAAGCCCGGCGCAAACAGATTTACGGCAACTTGCGCCTGATGGTGTCGATCAACCGTGACGGCTCGCTGTATGAGGTGCTGGTACTGGAATCCTCCGGGCAACCGCTGCTGGATCAGGCGGCCCAGCGCATCGTGCGTCTGGCGGCGCCGTTCGCTCCCTTTACCGGGGATTTGTCGGATATCGACCGCCTGGAAATCATCCGCACCTGGAAATTTGCGCGCGGGGATCGCCTCTCAAGTAATTGACCCCCCGCAAATGCCCCTTGTGGGAGCGAGCCTGCTCGCGAATGCGGTGTGTCAGGCAATACCAATGTCACTGACACTCCCTCTTCGCGAGCAGGCTCGCTCCCACAGTGGTCCGAGCCGTTATCAGGGTTTAGGCCATTTCCTGTGCATCCCCAGCTTGTCAGTTTGTCCCTCCGACGCCACACTAGCGCTCATGAAAAACGTCAGCCCCAGCTACCTCAAGCATCACTTCCTGATCGCCATGCCTCACATGGTCGACCCGAACTTTGCGCACACCTTGACCTACATCGTCGAGCACACGGCCAATGGTGCCATGGGGCTGGTGGTCAACCGCCCGCAGGACCTGAACCTGGCCGATATCCTCGAGCAATTGCGCCCCAATATCGAACCGCCGGTCCTCTGCCAGCATGTGCCGATCTTCATCGGCGGGCCGGTTCAGACCGATCGTGGCTTTGTTCTGCATCCGTCGGGCAAGACCTTTCAGGCGACCGTTGATCTGGAAGGTGACTTGTCCTTGTCGACCTCCCAGGACGTACTGTTCGCCATTGCCGATGGCGTCGGCCCGGCAAAAAGCCTGATTGCCCTCGGCTACGCCGGTTGGGAAGCCGGCCAGCTGGAAGCCGAACTGGCCCAGAACGCCTGGCTGACCTGCCCGTTCGACGCCGACATCCTGTTCAACACCAGCAGCGAACTGCGCCTGGAAGCGGCGGCCAAGCACCTGGGTGTCAACCTCAGCCTGCTCACCAGTCAGGCGGGGCACGCCTGATGGCCCTGCGGTTGATTCTGGGTTTTGACTACGGCACCAAACAGATCGGCGTCGCGGTCGGCCAGGTGATTACCGGCCAGGCCCGCGAGCTGTGTACCTTGAAAGCGCAGAACGGCATTCCCGACTGGGATCAGGTCGAAGCGCTGATCAAAGAATGGAAGCCCGATGCCGTCGTGGTCGGCCTGCCGCTGAACATGGATGGCACGCCCAGCGACATGTGCGTGCGTGCGGAAAAATTCGCCCGCCGCCTCAACGGCCGCTTCAACCTGCCCTTCTACACCCACGATGAGCGCCTGACCACCTTCGAAGCCAAGGGCGAACGCCTGGCCCGTGGCGGGCAGAAGGGCAGCTACCGCGACAACCCGGTCGACGCCATCGCCGCCGCCCTGCTGCTGCAAGGCTGGCTCGACGAAAACAGCGCGCTGTTCGAATCCTGACGTCACTAATCCTGAAGAGCCGCCAGCGTCTCTTTATAGCTGCAACCCGAGCCATCTCAAGCGACACCCGTCTCGGGCCCAAGAAGGAGCAACCATGAGCCTGCCAAATCCCGCCGAACTGATCAGCCAGATGGCGATCCGGCTTGAAGCCTACCTGGCCAAACGCGGCATCAGCGAACCGCGCTACATCGGTATCCGTACCGGCGGCGTCTGGGTCGCCCAGGCCTTGCTCAAAGAGATGGGCAACAATGAGCCCCTCGGCACGCTCGACGTTTCCTTTTACCGCGACGACTTCAGCCAGAACGGCCTGCACCCACAAGTGCGCCCCTCGGCCCTGCCGTTCGAAATCGAAGGCCAACACCTGGTGCTGATCGACGACGTGTTGATGAGCGGCCGGACCATCCGCGCCGCCATGAACGAACTCTTCGACTATGGCCGCCCGGCCAGCGTGACACTCGTGTGCCTGCTGGATCTGGACGCCGGCGAGCTGCCGATCCGCCCGAACGTACTGGGCGCGACCCTGTCCCTGGCGGCCCACGAACGGGTGAAGCTGTCCGGCCCGGAGCTTGCGCTCGAACTGCAAGACCTCGCCCTTTAATTCGCCCTATTGAGAGTCCCCCTTGCGATGACGCCTCTAGAAACCAAGCGCCCGCTGCAGCTCAATGACCAGGGCCAGCTGCGCCACTTCCTCTCGCTCGACGGTTTGCGCCGCGAGTTGCTGACGGAAATCCTCGACACCGCCGACTCCTTCCTTGAAGTCGGCGCCCGGGCAGTCAAAAAGGTCCCGTTGTTGCGCGGCAAAACCGTGTGCAACGTGTTCTTCGAGAACTCCACCCGCACCCGCACCACCTTCGAACTGGCGGCCCAGCGCCTGTCGGCGGACGTGATCACCCTGAACGTGTCGACATCGTCGGCAAGCAAGGGCGAAACGCTGCTCGACACCCTACGCAACCTGGAAGCCATGGCCGCCGACATGTTCGTCGTGCGCCACGGTGATTCCGGTGCCGCACACTTCATCGCCGAACACGTTTGCCCGCAAGTGGCGATCATCAACGGCGGCGACGGTCGTCACGCCCACCCGACCCAGGGCATGCTCGACATGCTGACCATTCGCCGGCACAAGGGCGGCTTCGAAAACCTTTCCGTGGCCATCGTCGGCGACATCCTGCATTCGCGGGTGGCGCGCTCGAACATGCTGGCGCTGAAAACCCTGGGGTGCCCGGACATCCGCGTCATCGCGCCGAAAACCCTGTTGCCGATCGGCATCGAGCAATACGGCGTGAAGGTCTACACCGACATGACCGAAGGCCTGAAAGACGTCGACGTGGTGATCATGCTGCGCCTGCAGCGTGAGCGCATGACCGGCGGCCTGTTGCCCAGCGAAGGCGAGTTCTACCGCCTGTTCGGCCTGACCACCGCGCGCCTGGCCGGCGCCAAGCCCGATGCCATCGTCATGCACCCTGGACCGATCAACCGTGGTGTGGAGATTGAGTCGGCGGTGGCCGACGGCCCGCACTCGGTGATCCTCAACCAGGTGACCTACGGCATCGCGATTCGCATGGCCGTTTTGTCCATGGCCATGAGCGGGCAGACTGCGCAGCGCCAATTCGAGCAGGAGAACCTTCAGTGAAGCTCAGCATCCTCGGCGCCCGCGTCATCGATCCGGCCAGCGGCCTGGATCAAGTCACCGATATCCATATTGAAGCCTGCAAGATCGTCGCCATCGGCGCCGCGCCCGCCGGTTTTGTCGCCGTCGACACCCTCGACGCCAAAGGCCTGGTGGCCGCCCCTGGCCTGGTCGACCTCAACGTCGCCCTGCGCGAACCGGGCTACAGCCGCAAAGGCTCGATCACCAGCGAAACCCGTGCCGCCGCGGCCGGGGGTATCACCAGCCTGTGCTGCCCGCCGAAAACCAAACCGGTCCTGGATACTTCGGCGGTGGCCGAATTGATCCTCGACCGCGCCCGCGAAGCCGGCAACACCAAAGTGTTCCCGATCGGCGCGCTGAGCAAAGGTCTGGACGGCGAACAGCTGGCCGAATTGGTCGCCCTGCGCGATGCCGGTTGCGTGGCCTTCGGCAACGGGCTGGAGAGTTTCCGCAACACCCGTACCCTGTGCCGGGCGCTGGACTACGCGGCCACCTTCGACTTGACGGTGATTTTCAACTCCCAGGATCACGACCTCGCTGAAGGCGGTCTGGCCCATGAAGGCCCGACCGCGAGTTTCCTCGGCCTGCCGGGCATTCCGGAAACCGCCGAAACCGTCGCCCTGGCCCGGGACCTGCTGCTGGTTGAACAAACCGGCGTGCGCGCGCACTTCAGTCAGCTCACCAGCGCACGCGGCGTGGCCCTGATCGCCCAGGCACAGGCCCGTGGCTTGAAGGTCACGGCCGACGTGGCGCTGTATCAGCTGATCCTCACCGACGAAGCCCTGATCGACTTCAGCAGCCTGTATCACGTCCAGCCGCCGTTGCGTACCCGCGCCGACCGCGACGGCCTGCGTGAAGCGGTGAAATCGGGCGTGGTCTCGGCCATCTCCAGCCATCACCAACCCCACGAGCGAGACGCCAAACTGGCGCCATTCGGTGCCACCGAGCCTGGGATCAGCAGCGTTGAATTGTTGCTGCCATTGGCGATGACGCTGGTGGAAGATGGTTTGTTGGACTTGCCAACGTTGCTGGCACGTTTGAGCGCCGGTCCTGCCGAGGCGTTGCGCCTGCCGGCCGGCAAACTGGCGGTGGGTGGGGCGGCGGATATCGTGCTGTTCGATCCTGCGGCTTCGACCGTGGCCGGTGAGACCTGGCTGTCCAAGGGCGAGAACTGCCCGTTCATAGGCCACACTCTGCCGGGCGTGGTGCGCTATACCCTGGTGGACGGCCGGATCAGCCACCAGGCGTAAGACCGCGTTGCTTGCATTCGCGAGCAGGCTCGCTCCCACAGGGTTATGTATTGACGCTGGACTAGCAGTCAACACACCCAATGTGGGAGCGAGCCTGCTCGCGAAGACTTACTAAAGGGCTCAGCGACGCTGA
>NZ_JBSVWS010000137.1:0-16758 GCF_054071155.1 Pseudomonas sp. SDO5532_S415
TGAAACCTGTGGCTGCACGGAAACCTGTGGTGAGGGAGCTTGCTCCCGTTGGTTTGCATATCGACCCCGGAAAATGGGACTGCTACGCAGTCCAACGGGAGCAAGCTCCCTCGCCACAGGTTCAGCGTTCGGCTTAACAGGTTCGGTGTTCGGCCAATGGGTTGTTCCTCCACTTATCACGATAACCTTCAGGAGTCTCATGCGATGGATGCAATCATTCTCGACCTCGGCGGTGACATCAAAGGTGACAGCCTGCTCGAGGGCTACACGGACAAGATCGAAGTCATGTCCTACAGCCACAACGTGGCGATGCAAGTGACCAACGATGTCAGCAACTCGGAGCGCACCTCCGGCAAGCCGCACATCGGCGAGTTCACCCTGACCAAATTCGTCGACAGCTCGACCCCTTCCCTCAACGAATACTGCTGCGCCGGCAAGCCGATCCCGGAAGCCAAGATCACCATCGGTCGCAACGCCGCCGAAGGCAGCGGTAAGCTGATGCCGTTTATCATCTACACCCTGACCAATGTGGTGCTGTCCAATGTCAGTGTCAGCGGTGGCACTGGCGGTAAACCGGTGGAAACCCTGTCGCTGAATTTCACCAAGATCAAGTGGGAGCTCACGGCGCAAAAAGACGACGGCACCAAGGAAGGCACGGCCGCCTCGACCTGGGATATGGCCGCCAACAAGTTGGTCAAGTAAGCGGGCGCGGCGGCCATGGCAGGCACCGGCATACTCCCCCCGCTGTTCGAGCGCCTGGCCTCAAGCGAGACGGATACCGCGCAGGTATTCGATCGCCAGGACCTGCTCGACTCGGTGCACACGGAGTTGCAGCGCCTGTTCAACACCCGCCGTGGACCACGGGCGCTGACCTCCCCGCCAAGCATCCTCGACTACGGCATCGCTGACTGGACCGCCCTGCAACAGCAGCGCAGCGATGACCGGCGTCAGTTGACGCGGGAAGTCCGCGCGGCCATCGAGCATTTCGAACCGCGCCTGCTGCTGGGTGAGGTTCAGGTCAATCCGTTACCGGGGCAACCACAGCAACTGAGCATTCGCCTGCTCGGTCAATTGCGCAGCGGCCGCCAGCACTGGCCGGTGGCGTTTGTCATCGAACAGACCGGCGAGGGTCTGGAGGTGCGCCATGAGCGACTCGATTGACCCGCAACTGCTCGACTATTACCAGCGCGAACTGACCTGGCTGCGACACGCCGGGAGCCAGTTCGCCGAGCGCTACCCCAAGGTCGCCCGGCGCCTGGAACTGTCGCCGGACGAGTGTCCCGACCCGCATGTCGAACGCTTGCTGGAAGGCTTCGCGCTGTTGGCGGCGCGCTTGCAACGGCGGCTCGATGACGATTACGCCGAATTCAGCGACGCCCTGCTTGAACAGCTCTACCCATTGGCCATGCGTCCGCTGCCGTCCTGCGCAATCGTGCAGTTCGAGCCCGATCCGGGCAAAGGCAAACTGGATGAAGGTTATCCGTTACCCCGGGACACCCCGTTGTTCGTCACCACCAGCAAAGGCGAAAGCATTCACTTTCGCACCAGTGCGGCGGTGCGGTTGTGGCCGGTGGAAATCACCGAAGCACTGTTGCTGGGCAGCGATGAAGCCCAGGCACTGACCGGCGTGATGCAGGCCCGTTCGGCACTGCGTCTGAGCCTGCGCTGCCTGGGGGAAACCCGCTGGGAAGATCTCGGTATCGAACAGTTGCGGGTGCACCTGGCCGCATCACCGGTGACCAATGCCTGCCTCTATGACCTGCTCGGCGCCCATGCAGTCAGCGTCCTCGCGGGGCCACCGGGCAGCGTTCCGAAGGCCTTGCATGGATTACCGAAAATCGTCGGTTTCGCCAGTGAAGAGGTGCTGCTGCCGGACGAAGACGGCGTGCATCCCGGCATGCGTCTGCTGGCCGAATATTTTGCGTTCCCGGAGAAATTCAATTTCTTCGACCTGCCGCTGGCCGGCGCCACCAGCACTGAGCAGACGCTGTTCCTGTACATCGCCTTCGACCGTGCCCCGGCTGGCCGCCTGCCGCTTCAGGCCAGCGACATTGCCCTGGGTTGCGCACCGGTCATCAACCTGTTCCCGCGCACCTCGGAACCGTTGCGCCCGGACGGCACCCGCAGCGAATACCGATTGATCGCTGACAGTCACCGGGAAAACAGCGTCGAAATCCACAGTGTCCGCACCCTGCGCGCCAGCTCCGCCCAAGGCGTGCAGCGCGTACCCGCCTATTACGGCAACCAGCACGGTGGCGGTGAGCGTCAGCGCTATTGGCATGCGCGTCGGGTCAGCGCTTTGACCCCCAATCGCCTGGGCAGCGACTTGCTGGTAAGCCTGGTGGACGCGCGACTCAATCCACTCACTGATCTGTTCGACTACAGCCTTACCGCCGACCTGCTCTGCACCAATCGACACCTGGCGCAAAGCCTGCCGGCCGGCACCCCCTTGGGTTTCGAACGGCCGGGACCGGTGGCCTGGGCGCGATTGCGCAATCCGCCCAGCGCCCAGAGTCTGCCGCAACTGGGCGGTGAGTCGCGCTGGCGTCTGGTGTCGCAATTGACCCTCAATCATTTGTCGCTGGTCGAAGGTCCACAGGCGCTGGACGCCCTCAAGGAAATCCTGCAGTTGCACAACCTGCGCGATGAGGCCTCGGCCTTGCGCCAGATTCAGGGCCTGCTGGGCCTGGGTTGCGAGCGGGTGATCGCCCATATCGGCGAAGACGCCTGGCGCGGGTGGCGCAATGGACTGGAAGTGCGCCTGCACCTCGACCCGCAGCATTTCGTCGGCAGCAGCGCTGTGTTGTTTTCGGCGGTGCTGGCGCAGTTTTTTTCCCTGTATGCCACGGCTAACCGGTTCGTGCGCACGGTGCTGGTGCAGTCCGATAAGGAGGTCAAGGCATGGCAACCCCAAGCCGGCATGCCCCTTTCGCTCTGAGCCTGAGCCAACGCTTGCGCCGCGATCCGCAGGCGTTCGAGTTATTGCAGGCATTGTTACTGCTGGAGCGCGAACACCCGCAAGCCGCGACGCTGGGCAGCGGCAGTGCCCCCCAGGCCGAAGCCTTGCGCTTGCGTGGGCCGTTGACGCCGCTGTTCGCCGCCAGCCAGGTCGAAAGCCTGAGTGAAACACCCGGCGCCCCCCCGGTTCTCTGCACTCCGGTGTTTGGCCTCGGCGGCCCCGACGGTCCCTTGCCCTACGCTTATCAGGAATGGTTGCAGCAGCGGGCCAAGGCCAGGGATCACGCACCCGCCGAGTTTCTCGATCTGTTCCAGCATCGGCTGTTGAGCCTGCTGTACAAAGTGATGCGCAAACACCGGATTGCCGTGGGATTCACCCCGCCCGGCGCCTCCCCGGTACACGCGCAGTTGCGAGCGCTGACCGGTTTGCTGCCCAAGGCCTTGCAGGAGCGCCAGGCCATCGCCGACAGCGCCGTCCTGGCGTGCAGTGCCTTGTACGCCGATGGCCGTCGTTCACTGGCCGGTTTTGCCGCCATCGTGCGCGAGCAGTTTGAATTGCCGGTGCAACTCGGTGCTTATGAAGGAGCCTGGCGCGAAATCCCGCCAGCCAGTCGCAGCCGACTGCAACCGGGTGGCCGCAACCTGCAACTGGGTCGCAACGCCGTGGCGGGCACGCGGGTGTGGGATGAACACGCCGGGATCCGCCTCACGCTCGGCCCGCTGAGCCCGGCGCAAGCGGCACGCTTTCTGCCGAACGGTGAAGCCCACCCGCCATTGGCCAGCCTCAGCGCCCTGTATTTCGGTCCCGACCTGGACATCACCCTGGTGTTGCTGGTGCGCGGTGCCGGACCTCTGAAACTCGGTCGCGACGCTGCGCCCCTGCTCGGCTGGAACGGCGGTTTGCATCGCCAGAGCAGCCTCGCCGTGCAACGCATCGAAACCCGCCTTCGTCAGCTGGAGATCACCTGAACATGGAACTCGCCAGCCTCATCGGACGCCTCAACCCGGACAACCGCCGCGCCCTCGAACGGGCGGCGCAACGCTGCCTGCAACGGGGCCATCACTACGTCGAAATCGAACACCTGCTGCTGGAGCTGCTGGATATCGAAGGTGGCGACTTTACCTTGCTGCTGCCGCGCTTCGGCCTGGAGCGCGATGCCTTGAGCGCCGAAATCAACAAGGCGCTGGAGTTGTTCAAGTCTGGCTGCACCCGCACACCGGCACTCTCGACCCATACCCTCGGCCTGCTGGAAGACGCCGTGGTCCAGGCCAGTGTGCTAGGCCTGGACAGCATCCGCTCCGGACTGCTGCTGCTGGCGCTGATCGACCGCGACGAGCGCCGCAGCCTGCTGCTCAACAGCGCGTCATCGCTGCTGCGCATCCCCCGTGAAGCCCTGCGCGCCAACCTGCTGGAGTGGACGGAAAAGTCACGGGAACATGTGGGCGTTGTGCGCGCTGTCGCCAAGGACAGTGCGCAACCCAAGCAAGACCCGGTACTCGATCAGTACACCCAGGACCTGACCGCCGACGCCCATGCCGGGCGCATCGACCCGATCGTCGGTCGCGATGGCGAAATCCGCCAGTGCATCGACATCCTGCTGCGGCGCCGGCAGAACAATCCGATCCTGGTCGGCGCACCGGGCGTCGGCAAGACCGCCGTGGTCGAAGGGCTGGCCCTGCGCATCGCCGCCGGCGACGTACCGCCGTCGCTACAGGACGTCAGCCTGCGAGTGCTGGACCTTGGCCTGTTGCAGGCCGGAGCCGGGGTCAAGGGCGAGTTCGAACAGCGGCTCAAAGGAGTGATCGACGCCGTGCGCAGTGCCGAAAAACCGATCATTCTGTTTATCGATGAAGCCCACACCCTGATCGGCGCCGGTGGTGCCGAGGGCGGCAGTGATGCAGCGAATCTGCTCAAACCGGCGCTGGCCCGTGGCGAGTTACGCACCCTCGCCGCCACCACCTGGCTGGAATACAAAAAATACTTCGAGAAAGACCCGGCCCTCGCCCGGCGGTTTCAACTGGTACAAGTGGAAGAACCGGACGAAACCACCGCCGTGGAAATGCTTCGCGGAGTTGCCGCCAAACTGGAAGAGCATCACGGCGTGCAGGTACTCGACGCGGCCATTCATGAAGCCGTAAAGCTTTCGCACCGCTACATCTCCGGGCGCCAGTTGCCGGACAAGGCCATCAGCGTGCTCGACACCGCGTGCGCCCGGGTCGCCCTCGGCCAACATGACGTGCCGCCCCCGCTGGAGAGCCTGCGCCACCGCCAGCAAAGCCTGAAAGACGAAGTCGAACGCTTGCGCCGGGAACAGGCCACCGGACTGGACCATCGCGAACGCATCACCGGGCTCGAGGGCGAATCGCTGAGCAACGAACAGACCATTCGCGAACTGGAAACCCGCTGGGGCGAAGAGCGGGTGGCGGTGCGCGAACTGCTGGATACCCGTCGTGAATTGCTGGCCTTGAGCGAGCGCGCCGACAGCGACAAACCTGATGAAGCCACCGACACCCGCATCGATCACCTGGCCGCCGAACTGCTGCGCCTGGAAGCCGGGCTCGACGCGATCCGCCAGGACGATCCGCTGGTGCCGGAACAGGTCGATACCAAAACCGTGGCAGCGGTGATTGCCGGCTGGACCGGCATCCCGGTGGGCAAAATGCTCGCCGACGAAGCCCATGCCGTACGCACCGTCGGCCAGCGCATGGGCCAGCGGGTGATGGGCCAGAGCATCGCGCTGAACACCATCGCGCAACGCCTGCAAGCCTATCGTGCCGGGCTCACCGACCCGCAAAAACCGGTCGGCGTGTTCCTGCTCGTCGGTCCCACCGGCGTCGGCAAAACCGAAACCGCCTATGCCTTGGCCGATGCCCTATACGGCGGCGAACGCAACCTGATCAGCATCAACCTCTCGGAGTATCAGGAAGCCCATACCGTCAGCCAACTCAAAGGCGCACCACCCGGGTACGTCGGCTATGGCAGCGGCGGCGTCCTCACCGAAGCGGTGCGGCGCAAACCCTATTCCGTGGTGCTGCTGGACGAAATCGAAAAGGCCCACCCGGACGTGCTCGAAGCCTTCTACAACGTCTTCGACAAAGGCGTGATGGAGGACGGCACCGGGCTGGTGGTGGACTTCAAAAACACCGTGATGCTCGCCACCAGCAACGTTGGCGCTGAATTGCTGCTCGACACGCCGGTGGCGCAACTCGGCACCGACGCCTTCAACGAATCCCTGCACAAGGTGTTGCTGCAAGCGTTTCGCCCGGCCTTTCTGGCGCGCATGACGGTGGTGGCGTACCGGCCGCTGGATGAGACGACACTGGAAGCGATTGTGTTGGCGAAGCTGGAGAAACTGCGCGGGCGTTACAAGGCTGCGACCGGCAAGCAGTTTGAGTTCGATACCGGGATTGTGCAGGCGGTGCTGGCCAAGTGCAGCGCGGCGGGTGCCCGGGATGTTGAAAATGTGTTGATGACGCAGGTGACGGGGAAGTTGGCGGAGTGGGTGTTGGAGTAGTACAGGCAAATACCGGACCGACTCAGGCAGGAGCGCTCAGCTTCACTGGAGCACTTTTATTATGACCTTATGAAACTATCGACTTTAATACAGGACGGATAACAGCGAGGCTACTATGTTATTCATGCATAAAGGATCAGAACTTCGTATTTTCGACGGCGTCTACTCGGAAGATACGCCCAAAGGCAATGATGATAAATACTACTTAATTAAAGACAGAGAGTGCCTCGCGGTAGTTTCACGATTCATGCAAGTGTGTAACGCCTTGAGCATCGATAAAAAAGATATTCCCAGCATGTTCAGGATCCTGACCAACTGGATGCGTTACTCCGATTATGACAGCGACAAAAAGACAATGTACGCCATGATGAGTAGCGACGGCATGGCTGCTCGAAAAAGAGAGGGGGTGGTTGCGCAGTTTCGTTACTACAACAATTACGTAGACCTGGCACTGGCCATCTACGGCGAATATACCTCGACACCCACACTCATTACAGAAACCGCACTCGCCGGTGACATACTCAGATCAAAAGGCATAGAAAAAATAATGGTAACACTCTCCAAAAAGATCAACACCTATGCTGAAAATAATATTATCGAGGCGGAGCGCGATAAGTTACTAAAGGAAAAGTACTCAACACTGCACGCCCCTTTGGATTGGAAAGCCTGGACTGACTGCTACTGGACTCTGGACTCGGCAACTTTGTTGCCTTACTTATATGACATTACACATAACCTTGCCGGCACGATAAAATGGACGGAAACGCCCATGGATAACGGTCGTATTACCAAAGAAACAATGCGAGTCAATGTCGGCACACCTCGGGAAGACCATAATTGGACCGCCAGAGCACGCAGAAGCAATCTACCGATCTGGGCTGGCCCTTCATACACGACTCACCTGATGCTGAGCGTCGCCTTAAAAGCCGGGGCTAGAGAGGAAGAAATTCAGGCATTCGCTTATGTGATTTTTGCTTATTGGAATCAAATATATCCCGATACCGCAACACCGGTTCACAGAATGTTCGGGGTAATGACCGCGGCAGTAGAGTTTGGTGTAAACCCGTTAGCCAGTCTGCCAGAGAGTATGTATAACCAAGCGTTGTATTTCCTGGCCAGATTTCGCGTGGCCAGCTTATAGAATTGCGTTGAGGTTCTTGACTATCATCTTTGAGGTTACTCGATGCCTCGTTCCATCGACACTAACACCAGTCTTTCCCTGACCGCTGCATCGCTGGCGGTGCTTTATCCTGAGTCGATTTCCGGTGAAGAAGCCCTCAACCAGTTTGGCCAGCAAATCCTCAACGGCCTCACCGACGAATCTTCGCTGAACCTGACCACCACCATCGCCACCCATGTCACCACCACCCTGCACAACGACGCCCAAACCCGCCCGCTGGACGCGCTGGTCGCCGAAATCCGCCAACTCCCCGCCGATGCCACGGCCGAGCGTTATCAGCTTGTTTTAAGGCCATGGCTCTGGTGGCTGACCCTGGCCAGCAACAACCGGGTATTCCAGAACCTCAGCACCTCGGACATCGTCACCACGATTTTCAAGGCCCACGGCTTTACTGACTTCAAACTCTCGCTCACCGGTAGCTACACCCCGCGCGAGTATTGTGTGCAGTACGGCGAAACTGATTTCAGCTTTATCTCGCGACTGTTGCAGGACGAAGGGATTTTCTGGTTTTTCACCCACGAAGAAGGCAAGCACACGCTGGTGCTGGGCGACAGCAACGATGCGTTTGTGCCGATTCCCAACGGCCCCAAGGTCAATTACCTCGGCCAGCAACCGGGCGAGCGCGAGCTGCACGGTATTCGCGCGGGCCAGGTGTGTGTGCAGGCGGTGGCCGGGGTGTATCGAGCGACGGATTACGAATTCACCACCCCGACGACCTCACTGTACGCCCAGGCCGAAGCGGTGGCCGGGCCACGCTCGCTGTATGAGCATCCGGGCGGTTACACCGCCAAGGCCCGAGGCGATGCGCTGACCAAACAACGGGTGGACGGCTTGCGCAGCGAGGAGAAGCGGTTTGTCGGCGAGAGCGACTGCCGCTGGCTGGTCCCGGGGCATTGGTTCACCCTCGCCGGGCACGATGACTCGACGCTGAACATCGACTGGGTGGTGACCCGGGTGACCCATGACGTCAGCCATGAGAACTATCGCAACCGTTTCGAGGCCATCCCCAAGGCCACGCCTTTTCGTCCATCGCGCACCACGCCAAAGCCGCGAATGCATCCACAGACAGCGGTCGTGGTGGGCAAGTCCGGGGAAGAAATCTGGACCGACGAATACGGTCGAATCAAGTTGCAGTTTCCCTGGGATCGCGATGGCAAAAATGATGAGACCAGCTCGTGCTGGGTGCGCGTGGTGCTGCCCTGGAGTGGCAAGGGTTTCGGCATGCAATTCGTGCCGCGCCTCGGCCAGGAGGTGATCGTGACTTTCATCGACGGCGATCCGGATCGGCCATTGGTCACCGGTTGCGTCTACAACGGCGACAACGCCCTGCCCTACGCCTTGCCCGCCAATCAGACGCAATCGGGGATCAAGACTCAGTCGTCCAAGGGCGGTGGCGGGTTCAACGAGTTGCGCTTCGAAGACAAGAAAGACGCCGAAGAGGTGTTTTTGCAGGCGCAGAAAGATCTGAAGATCAACGTGCTCAACGACTCCACCGCCACGGTCGGTCACGACGAAACCCTCACGGTGCAAAACGCGCGCACCCGGACAGTGAAGGACGGTGACGAAACCGTGACCCTGGAGAAAGGCAACCGGAGTGTGACGATACAGACCGGCACCGACAGTCTCGACGTCAAGGACAACCGCACGGTGAAGGTCGGTGCCGACCAGAACCACAGCACTGGCGGCAATTACGAACACAAGGTCACCGGCGATTACAGCCTGACGGTGGACGGCAACCTGACCATCAAGGTGAGCGGCACCCTGACCCTGCAAAGCGGTGGCAGTTTTATGATCAAGAGCGGTGCCGACCTGGCGGCCCAGGCCAGCACCTCGATCAGTCAGAAAGCCGGGACGTCGTTGAGCAATCAGGCCGGAACATCGCTGGAAAACAAGGCCGGCACCACGATGACCAACGATGCCGGAATCAGCCTGACCAACAAGGCAGCCGCTTCGCAGACCGTGGATGGTGGCGGCATGCTGACCATCAAGGGCGGTCTGGTGCAAGTCAACTGACAGGGAGCGCCCATGGCCATAACGCCGCTGGATGTGCAGCAGAACGATAAACAGCTCAAGGGTCACTTGCTCGACGGACAACTCGACGGCGCGCTGCACATCAAGGATGGCGGTCGCGCCCAGGCCGATTTGCACTACAGCCAGGGCGCGTTGCAAGGCACGACCCTGCTTTATCACCCCAATGGCAAGCTCTCGGCGCAGCTGCCTTTCGTACAGGACAAACTGCAAGGCGTCGCCAGTTTCTACGCCCCCGAAGGCTGGCTGCAACGCAAGGCCTCTTACCGTCGCGGGCTGCTGGATGGCGAGGCCTTCAATTACTTCCCCGACGGCCAACTGGCCGAAGTCGAGCTCTACCGCGATGGTGTTCGCGAGGGGCGTTACCAGCGTTTTCATCCCAATGGCAAACCGGCGGTGGAGGCCCACTATCTCAATGGGCAACTGATCGAGCCGGAACAAGGCTACACCAGCGATGGGCGGCCGCTGGATGTCCAGGGCAAGCCGATCTCAAGGGTGCGCTGGTGGTTTCGGCGCTGGAACGAGCCGGCCGAGACCTGAATCTGTTGTGGCGAATGTTCGGGCCTGCTCGCGAAGAGGCCGTCACGATCAACATTTTCGGTGAATGCTGTACCTGCAAAAAATCAAGGAATGAGCATCTGCATCTGCCCCGGCATGACGATTTTGATCACCCCGGCCCAGTTACACATCAAGGTGCTGTTGGCATCCAGCGCCGGCATGCTGCCCAGCAGCACGGTCGGCGGGCCTCCGGGAATCCACGGTGTTGCGGTGGCCGGGATGCATGGCATCGGCGTCAGCACCCCGAGTGCCGCGGCAGTCGCAGCGGCGACCGTCGGGTTGGCCAGGCTCGTACACATGCCGAACGTCGTGACATTCACCAGCGGAATGTGATCCATGATGTTCGCCGCCGGCAGCCCGCCTGTCAGCGTGCGGTTCACCGGCAGCACATTGAGCACCGCCGGCGCGGCGCCGAAGCTGCATTGCAGGGTGGCGCTGGCGCACACTTGCGGACAGCCCATTTCACACCTCCTTCCTGGAAACCATCAGCCCCTTTCAACCATAGCCCCCGAGACCGTTTCTCACACATCAGGAACGCTGATTATCCGGCAACACGCTAACCTATAAGACCGTGTCGCACTTGTGGCGCTCAAGGCACACCATTAGATTAGCCAATGATGTCTGGCCTCCAAAATAAGCAGAAGGGATAAGCATGGCGCTTACTGACCAGTCCACCCGTATCCGCTCCGGCGAAGAACTCGATGCCAGCCTGATCGATCCATACCTCAAGGCGCACATTCCGGGCCTCAGCGGCTTGCCGCAGATCAGCCAGTTTCCGGGCGGCGCGTCCAACCTCACCTATTTGCTCGAATACCCCGAACAGGAGTTCGTCCTGCGTCGGCCGCCGTTCGGCCACAAGGCCAAATCCGCCCATGACATGGGGCGTGAATTCCGTATCCTCAATCAACTGCGCGACGGCTTTCCGTATTGCCCGAAAGCCTATGTGCATTGCACCGATGAATCGGTGATCGGCGCCGAGTTCTACGTGATGGAGCGGGTCAAGGGCATCATCCTGCGTTCCGAACTGCCCCCGGAACTGGGCCTCGATTCAGCGAAAACCGAAGCGCTGTGCAAGAGTTTCATCGACAAGTTCGTCGAGCTGCACCGGGTCGACTACAACGCCTATGGCCTGGGCGACCTGGGCAAGCCCGAAGGCTACGTGGCACGACAGATCAAAGGCTGGAGCGATCGCTACGAGAAGGCCCTGACCCCCGACGCGCCGCAGTGGGAAGCGGTGAAAGCCTGGCTCAACGACAAGATGCCGGCCGATCACCCGACCTCCAGCATCGTGCACAACGACTACCGCTTCGACAACGTGATCCTCGACCCGAACAACCCGATGCAGATCATCGGTGTGCTCGACTGGGAACTGACCACCCTCGGCGACCCGCTGATGGACCTGGGCAACACCCTCGCCTACTGGATCGAAGCCGGGGACCCGGCGCCGGTGCAACTGATGCGCCGCCAGCCAAGCCACGCACCGGGCATGTTGACCCGTCGCGAGTTCGTCGATTACTACGCCCAGCGCTCCGGCATCCAGATCGACAATTTCGACTTCTACTACACCTACGGCCTGTTCCGCCTGGCCGGCATCGTGCAGCAGATCTACTACCGCTTCTACCATGGCCAGACCCAGGACAAACGCTTCGCGCAGTTCATTCACATGAACAAACTGCTGGAACAGATGAGCCTGCAAGTCATCCAGAAGTCCGATCTCTGATTACGCCCCTGGCTCCATAACAAGACTTTTCATAAGGGAACCCCATGTCCAAGACTCAGTTGTTCGACCTCGACGGCAAGATCGCTTTCGTCTCCGGCGCCAGCCGCGGCATCGGTGAAGCCATCGCCAAACTGCTGGCGCAGCAAGGTGCCCATGTGATCGTTTCGAGCCGCAAGCTCGACGGCTGCCAGCACGTGGCCGATGCAATCATCGCCGCGGGTGGCAAAGCCACGGCCATCGCCTGTCATATCGGTGAAATGGAGCAGATCAGCCAGGTCTTCGCCGGCATCAAGGAACAGTTCGGGCGCCTGGACATCCTGGTCAACAACGCGGCGACCAATCCGCAGTTCTGCAACGTGCTGGATACCGACCTGAGTGCGTTCCAGAAGACTGTCGACGTGAACATTCGCGGCTACTTCTTCATGTCGGTGGAAGCCGGCAAGCTGATGCGCGAGAACGGCGGTGGCAGCATCATCAACGTCGCGTCGATCAACGGCGTCTCGCCGGGTGTGTTCCAGGGC
Organism: Pseudomonas sp. SDO5532_S415; assembly: GCF_054071155.1. Lineage (NCBI taxonomy): Bacteria > Pseudomonadati > Pseudomonadota > Gammaproteobacteria > Pseudomonadales > Pseudomonadaceae > Pseudomonas > Pseudomonas sp. SDO5532_S415. The sequence goes on from NZ_JBSVWS010000137.1 coordinate 12,481, forward strand.
ATCTATTCGGTGACCAAGGCCGCCGTGATCAACATGACCAAGGTGTTCGCCAAAGAATGCGCGCAATTCGGCATCCGCTGCAACGCCCTGCTGCCGGGCCTGACCGACACCAAATTCGCTTCAGCACTGGTCAAGAACGAGGCCATCCTGAACACCGCGCTGCAGCAGATTCCGCTCAAGCGCGTGGCGGACCCAAGCGAAATGGCCGGTGCGGTGCTTTACCTGGCCAGCGATGCGTCGAGCTACACCACCGGCGTTTCGCTGAACGTCGATGGCGGCTTCCTGTCCTGATCCACGACAGCACTGGCCACAAATAACTTGTGGCGAGGGAGCTTGCTCCCGCTGGACTGTGCAGCAGTCCCTCTTTTTTGGGGCAGCTTCGCAGCCCAACGGGACGGTGCGGCGATCCGACAAGCTCCCTCGCCACAGGGTGAGTTAGCCTATTGCGTGACACACCGGGTCACGGTGGTCTCGCGCGTCACCTGCCCTTCGGCCCGCATATCACCCATTACCTGGGTGCTATCGGAAGCCTGACAAGTCGTTTCAGGCGGTGGGGGTGGCGCGGCGGGTGGAGGTGGCGGCGGGCTGGAACAGCCACCGAGCATCAAGGCACACAGTGCAACAGAGGTAAAAACGCGTTTCCCAAGACTTTTCATAGGATGACCCGCGATAAGTGATCGACAAGTTTGTGACAACAAAACACTGCCAAAAAGTTCACGAGTGGGTCACAGAAAAGCCGTTTTTGTGGGTTTTCCAGTCCGGTTTGTAGTCAAAACCGACAAAAACTAGCGCACAGGATCGGGGCGATGCAGGGTATTGCTCTCCAGTTCGTAGCGCAGTTCCTCGATTAGCGTGACCACTGCTTCGTGGGTGTTGAGCACTGACACGTTCAACCCGCTGACCACCAGGTCCACCTGCCCTGATACCGGATGGTAAAGCTTCACGGTCAACGAATGATCACCGGTAATGGTGCATTCGCAGGCCAGAGGAGAAAAGCTGCGTTCCAGTTGCAGCCGCAGTTGCGCCAGATGAATCATTGCAATCGACCCTCGTGGCAAGGGACGGCAAACGTGATGGATATGGAGTACATGGCTGATCCTTGAGCGGCTTCGTAAATCGCGCGCGGAAGATCCATGGATCCCCGTTCGCACGCTCTCAGCCTAAGAGCCGCCGCCCCCTGCCAAAACGTCCATTTGCACTATGACACCTGGTGCATTTGCACCTTAGCGCTGCCCCCTGGATCGCCCTGCCCCGGCGAACAACCCACGATCGCGCGCCCAGACGATCGCCTCGCTGCGACTGTGCACATCGAGCTTGGAATAGACCGTCGCCACATGATTGCGCACCGTGTTCGGCGCAAGCTTGAGTCGCGCGGCGATTTCCTTGTCGGCCAGCCCCTCGCAGATCAGCTCCAGCACCTCACGCTCGCGAACGGTCAGGTCGGCGAAGGACACACTGGGCAGTTGCGGCGAGTTGACATTCTTCACGTTGGCCAGTTTTTCGATCAGCGTGCGACTGAACCACGAAGCGTCTTTCATCACTTCTTCGATAGCCGCCACCAACTCCAGCTCCGTGCGTTTGCGCTCGGTGATGTCCATCAACACCAGCAAATAGCAAGGATTGTCCTGAATGTTGACGGTGTCCGCCGACACGGCGCAATCAATCACCTCGGCGTTTTTTTTACGCACGCGAACATCAATACGATCCAGACTTGCGGTTTTTTCCAGTGCAGTGAACAGCCTTGCCCTCGCCCCCTTGTCATGGATGAAGTCGATCTCGGCGATGGTCTTGCCCTGCACCTCTTCGCGGGGATACGCAAGGGTCTCGAGAAAGGCTTCATTTACATCCAGCACCACCTGATCCTCGGCGCTGCAGACCAGGATCGGCACCGGTGTCAGGCGGAACGCCTTGGCAAAACGTTCTTCGCTCTGACGCAGGGCGACTTCGGCCTTGCGCCGGGGCTCCATGTCGACGAAGGAGAACAGCATGCAGGGTTCGTCGTTGAGTTCCAGGGGTTGGCCGGCGACGATCACTTGCTTGTTGCGGCCATCCGCCATACGCAGTTCGGCCTGCATCTGCGGGATGGTCGTGCCTTCACGCAAGCGCTGCTTGGCCAGGTCCTTGTTTTCAGCCTGATCCAGCACGTCCAGCTCGTACGTCGAGCTGCCGATCACCTGATCCCTTGCTAAACCGGTCATTTCGAGAAAACCGGGATTGACCTTGATGTAGCGCAGATCGCTGAGCCGGCAGATCACTGCCGGTGCGGGGTTGGCGGCGAAGGTTTTTTCGAAGCGCTGCTCGGCGCTGGCCCAGTCGGTGACATCGTCCATGATCAGCACCAGCGACTCCGGCTCACCGTGGCTGTCGGTCACCACCAGGCTGCGCACGCAGTGCACCCAGGTGCGTTCTTCGTCATGGGCCGGGGTCAGCTCCACCAGCACATCGCTGAAGGTCTCGCCACGCGCGACGCGGTGAATCGGGTAGTTATCCGCCGGCACCGGATGATGGTTGCGATAGCGCAAGGCGAAACGCCGGACATAGTCCTCGGCATCGGCCCCCAGCTCGCCAATCCGCGCCACACCATGCATGGCCAGCGCGGCGTCATTGGCCCAGACAATCGTCTGATCCAGTTCCAGCAGAATCACCCCGTCGGACAGCCCGGTGATGATCTGCTGCAACTGGCGGCGACTGGTTTCGGTGGTCAGGACGTCCTGGCTCATTGGCGCTCCACACATGCGATTATCCCTGTGAAGAGTACGACCGCCAGGGTCTGCGATAGTGCGAAGAACTTGTGGGAGCGAGCCTGCTCGCGAAAGCGGTGTGTCAGCCAACATCCACGTTGAAGGTGAAACCGCCTTCGCGAGCAGGCTCGCTCCCACAGGCAGACTAGGGCAATCCTTATGCCGCCAATTGCCCCTTCGCAATCGCTGCCGAAGCCGCCAGCATCGCCCGCAACAACACCGCGCACCCCGCCGCCAGGTCATCCGGTGCGGCGTTTTCGATTTCGTTGTGGCTGATGCCGCCTTCGCACGGCACGAAGATCATTCCGGCCGGGCCGAGTTCGGCGAGGAAGATCGCGTCGTGTCCCGCGCCACTGACGATGTCCATGTGCGACAGGCCCAGCCCTTGCGCGGCACCGCGTACCGCTTCGACGCAGCCCTTGTCGAAGTACAGCGGCGGGAAGTCGGCGGTGGGTGTCAGCTCGTAGGTCAGGCCGTGTTCTTCGCAAGTGGTTTCGATGACTTCGCGGACCTCGGCGATCATCGAGTCCAGGCGTGCCGGTTCCAGATGGCGGAAGTCCAGGGTCATGCGCACTTCCCCGGGGATGACGTTGCGGGAACCGGGATAGGCTTGCAGGCAACCGACGGTGCCGCAGGCGTGGGGTTGATGGCCGAGTGCGGCGCGGTTGACAGCGCCTACGATCACCGCGGCGCCAACCAGTGCATCCTTGCGCAGATGCATCGGGGTCGGACCGGCATGGGCTTCGACGCCGCGCAGCTTCAGGTCGAACCATTTCTGCCCGAGGGCACCCATGACGACGCCGATGGTTTTGCGTTCGTCCTCGAGAATAGGCCCTTGCTCGATGTGCGCTTCGAAATAGGCGCCCACCGCATGACCGCTGACCGCGCGCGGCCCCGCATAGCCGATGGCGTTCAGCGCTTCACCGACGGTCACACCCTCGGCATCGACCTTGGCCAGGGTTTCTTCCAGGGTGAATTTTTCCGCGAATACGCCGGAGCCCATCATGCACGGGGCGAAGCGCGAGCCTTCTTCGTTGGTCCACACCACCACTTCCAGCGGCGCTTCGGTTTCGATGCCCAAGTCATTGAGGGTGCGCAGCACTTCGACGCCGGCCAGCACGCCGAAGCAGCCATCGAACTTGCCGCCGGTGGGTTGGGTGTCGATGTGGCTGCCGGTCATCACCGGCGGCAGATCCGGATTGCGCCCTGGACGACGGGCGAAGATATTGCCCACGGCGTCGATGCTGACGGTGCAGCCGGCTTCCTCACACCACGTCACGAACGTATCACGGGCCTGGCGGTCGAGATCAGTCAGGGCCAGGCGACAGACACCGCCCTTGACCGTCGCGCCGAGCTTGGCCAGCTCCATGAGCGACTGCCACAAGCGGTCGCGGTTGATGTGCTGATGGCTGGATTGCAGAACGTCTACGGCTGCGTTCATGGGGATCTCCTCAGGCTGTTCTTATGTGTTTCTTCAGGCAATTCGTTGGTGTTCTTCAGGCCCTCATCGCTGGCAAGCCAGCTCCCACAGGTTTTC
>NZ_JBSVWS010000138.1:0-16513 GCF_054071155.1 Pseudomonas sp. SDO5532_S415
CATTGTCTGTGTGGGAGCGAGCCTGCTCGCGAAGCTTTTTACTTAGTTGGTCGGGGCACCCTGAACGATCCAGGCGCCGATCAGGTCACGTTCCTGCTGGGTCATCTGAGTGATGTTGCCCAGCGGCATGATCTGGGTGGCGACCGCTTGAGCCTGGATCCGCGCCGCGTTCTGGCGGATCTGCTCGGGCGTGTCGAGCATCACGCCGCCCGGAGCAGCGCTGAACAGCGGGCTGGTCGGTTTGGCCGAGTGGCAGACCGCGCAACGTTCCTGAATCACGCTGTGCACCTTGTCGAAACCAGGGCCTGCGTTGGACGCCTGAGCTGGAGCCGCTGCGGGCGCCTCTGCAGGTTTTGCTTCAGCCGGTTTCAAACCACCACCCACTGCTGTTTCCGGCAGGGGTTGATACTCGATCGCAGCAGGTGCCTTGGCCACTTCCGGGGCGCTGGACATCGGCTTCGGACCGGAGACATAAGCCAGGCAAATCATGCCCACCGCTGCCACCGGCAGGGTCCAGGCATACTTGTGGCTGTCGTGACGGGTGTTGAAGTAGTGACGCACCAACACCGCCAGCACCGCGATCCCGGCCAGGATCAACCAGTTGTACTGGCTGCCGTAGGTGCTCGGGAAGTGGTTGCTGATCATGATGAACAGCACCGGCAGGGTGAAGTAGTTGTTGTGACGCGAACGCAGCAGGCCTTTGGCCGGCAGCGCCGGATCGGGTGTGCGGTTTTCGGCGATGGCCGCGACCAGTGCACGCTGTGCCGGCATGATGATGCGGAACACGTTGCCGACCATGATGGTGCCAATGATCGCGCCGACGTGCAGGTACGCACCACGACCGCTGAACACTTTGCTGAAGCCGTAGGCGGCGCCGATGATTAGCACGAACAGGATGAAGCCGAGCAGGGCAGGGCGTTTGCCCAGGGCCGAGTCGCAGAGGAAGGAGTAGATGAACCAGCCGATGAACAGCGAGCCCAGACCGATGGCCACGCCTTCAGGACCGCTCAGGGTGCTGCCCGGAGCCAGCAGGTAGAGCGTCGGGTTGGAGTAGAACACCACGCACAGCAGCGCGATCCCCGACAGCCAGGTGAAATAGGCTTCCCATTTGAACCAGTGCAGGTTGTCCGGCATGGTCGGTGGGGCCAGTTTGTATTTTTCCAGGTGGTAGATGCCGCCGCCGTGGATCGCCCACAAATCACCGGCCAGACCGCTTTTCGGGTTGACCCGATTGAGGTTGTTTTCCAGCCAGACGAAGTAGAACGACGCGCCGATCCAGGCCACACCGGTAATCATATGAACCCAGCGCACGCTCAGGTTCAGCCATTCCAACAGATGTGCTTCCACAGTCTTTACCTCTCGCCCGTCACTCTTGTTGTCGAGTGATCGGACCTTCTCTTATTGGTGGGGGGCGAGGATCAAACGCTCATCCTCTTTGAAAAAATGCTCATCGCAGTTATTGCCTGTGCCACTGCGATCAACCACCAGGAAGTCATCCCGCTTTTCGATCGTCAGCACCGGGTGGTGCCAGACGCCGCGATGGTAATTAATGCCCTGCCTGCCGTTGGTGACGAAGGCGCGGACCAAGCCTGATACAGGTACATCGCCAAGTGGCGCGACCACGATCAGAAAGGGGTTGCCGAGCAGCGGAATGAAAGCCTGGCTGCCCAGCGGATGACGCTCCAGCATGCTGACGGTCAGGGGCATGTCCTGCGCGTCGGCGCGGAAGATGCTGATGATCGCCTTATCCTCTGGCGTGGCGGTTTCCACCGTCGCCAGTTTGTGGAAGCGCATGGTCGAACCGTTGTTGATCATGAAGTGATCGCTGCCGTCGGTTTCGATCACGTCACCGAAAGGGGCGAAGGCTTCTTTGGTCAGCGGTTCAATCGTCAGTGTGCGCATGCTGGTCTTCTTATCCGAATTCTGTGTTGTTGGTTCTGCTTTTATGGCGAGGGAGCTTGCTCCCGCTGGACTGCGCAGCAGTCCCATTCTTTGGGGGCCGCTTCGCGACCCAGCGGGAGCAAGCTCCCTCGCCACAGGTTCAGCGCTTATTTAGCGACCTTGCCCAGGACGCGCAGGCGGCTCACGCCACCATCCGGGAACACGTTCAGGCGGATGTGAGTGACAGGGCCCAGCGCCTTGATCTGCTCGGCGAAGGTGTGTTCGGCGTGCATTTCCAGTTTCTGGCTTGGCAGCAGTTCGCGCCAGAACAGCGACTGGGTTTCGATCTGGCTGTCGGTGCCGCCTTTTACGAAGGCGCCCTGGATCGAGCAGCTGTCCGGGTAGTTGCCCTTGAAGTGCAGGGTGTCGACGATGACTTTCTCGACTTCACCGGCATGGCCCAGGGCGACGATCACCCAGTCATTGCCAGGCGTGCGACGACGTGCGGTTTCCCAGCCATCGCCCATGTTGATGCCACGGCCCGGGTTGAGGATGTTGCTCATGCGGCCGAAGTGCTCGTCGGAGCAGGCGAGGGCGCGACCACCGTTAAGGGCGGCTGCGAGGTCAACCTGCTCGTTGTCACCCACGGCCGACCAGTCGCGGAACGGCACGCCGTACACACGCAGACGGGCCACGCCGCCATCCGGGTAGATGTTGAAACGCAGGTGGCTGAAGGCCTGTTTGTTGCTGATTTCATGGTAGTGGTGGCTGTTGCCTTGCAGCTCGACGGCGGACAGCACTTCCGTCCACTGGGTGTTTTCGTCCGGCTCGCCTTCGGCCAGGAAGCAGGCTTCCAGGGAGGCCGACGGCGGGAAGTTACCGGTGAAGAATGAAGTGTCGATGTCCACGCCTTTGATCGAGCCCGGCACGCCCAGGCGGATTACCGCGCTGTCGTAACCTTCGAAGCGCTTGCGGCGCGACTCCCAGCCATCCATCCACTTGCCGTTGTCATCGAACACGCCCTCCTTCCACACGGCCGGGGTCGGTTGGAACAGACGGTTGGCGTCTGCGAACCAGTCATCGGTGACCGAGATGATTTTGGTGCCCAGGCGGGCGTCGGCCAGGTTGACGAACTTCTCGAAAGGTACGGCGTAAGCTTTCATTCTTCTTGTCTGCCTTTAATAAGTTGGCTTGGGATGCTCTCGGGGCCCTGGGTTCGTTCGGCGTTCATGAGCGAACTCGGGCCAGGATCGCTATAGGGTCAGTAATCGGAACAGGGCGATCTTGTTGATCTGCGCCAGCGCGCACTTGAACTCGGTGTCGACCGGGTTGTGGATGCGCGTTTCGAACGCTGCGAGGATCTGATGCCGGTTGCTGCCTTTTACCGCCATGATGAAGGGAAACTTGAACTTGGCCTTGTAGGCGTCGTTCAGCTCGGTGAAGCGAGAAAACTCTTCGGCCGTGCATTGGTGAATCCCCGCGCCCGACTGTTCTTCAGTGCTGGCCGCGGTAAGCTGGCCCTGGACGGCAGCTTTGCCGGCCAGGTCCGGGTGGGCGTTGATCAATGCCAGCTGGCTGGCGTGATCGGCGCTCAACAGGATGTCGCTCATGCGCTGGTGCAGGGTTTCGATCTCGTCGATCGAAGCGTCCTGGCCCAGCTCGAAAGCCTTTTCGGCTACCCATGGCGAATGTTCGTAGATATCGGCGAAGGCGTTGACGAAGGCGTCGCGGCTCAGGGTCGAGGGTTTGACGGTTTGAAAGGTGCTCATTTGGCAGCCCCTTGGTACGGGTGGGTTTGCTGCCAGTGGCGCGCGATGTCGACGCGACGGCTGAACCACACCTGTTCATGACTTTTAGCGTATTCGATAAAGCGCTTGAGCGAGGCCAGGCGCGCCGGACGGCCGATCAGGCGGCAGTGCAGGCCGATCGACAGCATCTTCGGTGCATCGGCGCCTTCGGCGTACAGCACATCGAACGCGTCCTTGAGGTATTCGAAGAAATCGTCGCCCTTGTTGAAGCCCTGGACCTGGGTGAAGCGCATGTCGTTGGTGTCCAGGGTGTACGGGATCACCAGGTGCGGCTTGCCGGTCGGGTTGTTCGGTTCCCAGTAGGGCAGGTCGTCGTCGTAGGTGTCGCTGTCGTAGAGGAAACCACCTTCTTCCATCACCAGGCGACGGGTGTTCGGGCCGGTGCGACCGGTGTACCAGCCCAGCGGACGTTCGCCGGTGATTTCGGTGAGGATGCGGATCGCTTCGAGCATGTGCTCGCGCTCCTGGGCTTCGTCCATGTATTGGTAGTCGATCCAGCGGTAGCCGTGGCTGCAGATCTCGTGGCCGGCATCGACCATGGCGCGGATCACGTCCGGGTGACGCTGGGCGGCCATGGCCACGGCGAAGATGGTCAGCGGAATGTCGAATTCCTTGAACAGTTTCAGAATCCGCCAGACGCCGGCGCGGCTGCCATACTCGTACAGCGATTCCATGCTCATGTTGCGCGCGCCTTGCAGCGGTTGCGCCGAGACCATCTCCGAAAGGAACGCTTCGGATTCTTTATCACCGTGCAGGATGTTGCGCTCGCCACCCTCTTCGTAATTGAGCACGAAGGACAGGGCGATCCGGGCATTGCCCGGCCAGTGTGGGTGAGGAGGGTTACTGCCGTAACCGGTCAGGTCGCGTGGGTAGTCAGCGCTCACTGCAGTCTTCCTTCTTATTCGTGGCTTATACAAAGTCAGGGTTGTGTAGCGCGCCTGCAAGTGGGAAGTCAGGCTGGCGTCACAGTGATGGGGTGATTGTATACAACTTTATATTCACTTTGTAAGCCTGATTTTTCGCATTTTTCGCTAACGGTCATCTTTGCGTGCAATTGACACGGACCTGCAAGAAATCTGCCTGATTGGTCAGCTAATGTCTCCAGGGTTCAGCAATCTTGCGCTTTAAGGTTAAATCGCCGGGAAATCACCGGCTGGCGCTGCGGGTCGCAAAAATGTCGTTTTTATTGTGTACAATTTTTTTGAAAAGTGTCTTAATCAATTCCTCGCCGCAGCTTTTCGTGCTCCGAAACGGTGCGGTCTCCTTTTCAACTGACTTCGGGAGGCGCGAGGTCTGACTGCTTCCACGCAGGCAGGCGCGCAGAATCAATGGGACGTTTGACTACACACGTTTTGGACGCTGCACACGGTTGCCCGGGCAGCTCGATCAAGGTCGAGTTGTACCGCGTTGAAGGATCGCAGCTGGAATTGGTCGCCACTGCAACAACCAACAGCGATGGCCGTGTCGATGCACCGCTGCTGCAAGGTGATGACTACCGCACCGGGGTCTACCAGGTTCAGTTTCATGCGGGCGATTACTACCGCGCCCGTGGTGTTCAGCTGCCGGAGCCGGCTTTCCTGGATGTGGTGGTGCTGCGTTTTGGCATCTCGGCCGAACAGGATCACTACCACGTGCCGCTGCTGATTTCGCCCTACAGCTATTCGACGTACCGCGGCAGCTGATCCCCCAAGCAGCTGCCGCACCCTGGAAGCGACTGCGCATATAGCTTCTTTGGTCTTTTGCCCGCTCACACTGCGGGCTTTTTTTCGTTCGAGGTTTCAGGTTCTTGGATCGTTGGTTCGCACGATGAAGACCGAGTCCTGGCGATCTTTTGATACCTGACTCCCGCCTTTCAGCCAGACCAGTTTGTTGGTCATTTCGGCCTCTTGCACCGCTCGCATGGCCGGCAAGCCAATCAGTTCAGGCAACCTGTAATGGGAAAATCCTTGATCGCTGGCAGGTGGAATATGAATTTTTTTACCGAGAACGCGATGCAAGGTCATGTGGAACACAAAATCATGTTCTGGTCGTCGGAATACCAGCGCTGGATAGGACTGGGCGGTGGTGGGTTCAAATACGACGTATCCATTGCGCGTCAACAGGTCGGCCATGAATCGCTTGAGGTCACCGGCATACTGGGTCGTGGAGAAATATCGCCACTCCTCTCGAAATTTGTGCGGATCAAACACCAGTCGCTGTAAAGGCATCTGATCAGAGAGCAAAGGAAGCTCCACAACCCGGTACCCCCCTGAGCCTGGCGTCATGGGTGCTACGGGGAGCATAAGTAACGGATCGACCAGCTCTGGCCGTGGCGTGATGCTCGAGGACTTCCAGTCATTGAAAACTTGCCTGAGGGTCGTCAACCCGGCGTTGGTCGCGGTATCGGAACCGTTGGCGAGGGAAAACTGTTTTCTGGCGACATTCAGCAGAGAAATTACCGAAAGTTCAGGAAAGTAAGTGGCGACATAGTCGGTCAATGCTTTGTCAAAAGGCAGGTTCGGGTCGATCTCCCAGCGGCGGGTCGAAGGTAGCTGGATAGCGCCACGGGGTTGTTGTTCGATGTCGCCACTGAGGGTTCGCTGCAGCAAATCAAAGTCGTAGACCAGATGAGTGGGGTTCTTGATATAAACAATCGGGTGGTCCGGTGCGTCATTGAGCGGCACGGTTTTGTAGCGAACGCCTTCTATGGTGATGTCTTCGGGCGAAGCATGCTGGGGGGCGATTGCCCAGTTTTTCCAGGGCTCGGAGTCCGGTAACGGCTCGATCTCGCGTGGCCGCTTGGATGGTCCGGCTTCGTCCTGCTCATCGCCCGGCAGTCGGCGTCGCGAAACAATCAGTTCCGAATCCCCGCTATCACGGCTGCCAGGTTGAACCTGTCGCCATTTTGATGTGCCTTCCACGCGTTCAAGTCTTGGGCCGGAAGGTACCAGTTCCGCCATCTGCTTTGCTTTGAAATGACCTTGCGGGTCAATGCCCAAAGGCACCGTCCCTCCGTCCACCAGATCGACATACTGGCGCCCGGAAGGGATTAATCGAATGCCGGTTTCCGGGTCTGGAGCAGGCAGCCTCTCGACCAGTTTCGGCGCCAGGTAAAAATGACTAATAAGATGTTCGGTGGTGGTTCGGCTGATGAGTAAATCTGCGGGAAGATCGATTATTTCGATCGCCGGAGGCTGGACATCCGGGGGCTGGGAGGACTCCGGGAATTGATGTCCCTGTGGTTGATCGGGGGCATCACGCTGTGTGCTGCCAGGGCGTCTGGGTAAATTGTCCGGTGCTGTGTCGCGTATACGGGAGGCCCCTTGATTTGAATCGCCCGGGGTTTTGGGACGGATAGGGTGTTTTGGACTCATGGATAATCCTGCTGATGTAGATCCGCGTCATTTCGAGTGAATGTGCTGGTGTGGGCGTGTGTTCTCGCCGGCATGGCCGGCGAGGCAGGAAGCAGGTGTCAACCTTCCCTTATAATGAAAACCGACTGCCCCCCTGACGGGGTCGTCTGGATCCCACCCGCTAGCCACACCACTTTGTCTTGATTGAAAGCAGTGAGCAGCTTCGCGCGAGCGAGCTCGCCGATACGGGTTGCCAGTTGAGGATTGGACAATTCATTGCCGGGACGTTCGGAGTACCTGATGGCGTCGCCAGTGACATTACCCAGCTTCAGGAAAAAAACCGAATCATGGCTGGAACGGGTAAAAACCAAGGTGGGTTCCTCGTGCCCTCTCGTCACTGGGAAAACGTCATATCCGTTACGCGCCAGCACGCTCGCCATGAACTCCTTGAGGTTGTAATTGTCAGGCTGGGCAGTAAAGCGATGCCACTCCCGGGGGAAGCGATCGGGGGCAAAATCCACCCGCTGTAGCGCTCCCGTCGATTCTGGAAGGACCACCATGTCCCGGTTACTGCGGGTCGATCTGTTGAGGATGGGCAGCATCAGCAGCGGATCGGACAGCTCTCGTCGAGGTGAGGGGGGACCGAGTGGATCGGCCCAGTTGCGCAAGGTTTGTTTCACGACCAGAAGCCCCTCGCCGTTGATCACTTCGGAGTGGTTAGCGCGGTTGAACAGGGTTCTGGCGACACTGTTCAATGTTGCATCGGAAAAGTCCCTGAAGGTTCCGGCCACATAACCGGTCAAGGTATTGTCGAATGGAAATGGGCGCTCCAGGGCTTCCCACTGGTCGTGCCTTCTGATCGCCCATCTGGGTTGCAGCGATGGATCTTCCTGCAGCATCTGTTCGAATTTTTCAAAGCTTGAAGGCGTAAACCGGGGGTGTTCCACGAACGCTACTCCATAATCCTCCGGCCGTCCCTCGGGCACGATTCGATAATGAAGTCCATTGATCTCCAGAGACTCCACCGATTGGGGTTGTGTCGTTTTTCCCCAGTTTTGCAATAACCCTACAGACAGATCCAGAGGGGCAATGGGTCGCGCAATTAACTCTGCGAGCATTGGATTGGCTTCGATGATATTGCCGCCGCCTTCAGCGGGGCGTGGCCGGCTGCGCGTGCTTGGGCCAGGTTGTTCATCCGGTGGTGGGCCTGCGGGACGGTCTGGATTGTCCGTGTTTTTCCTGCGCCAGTAAGCGGTTCCAGCGATTCTTTCGAGAAGAGGGCCTGTAGGGGTCAGCTCACTGGCCGAGGATGCCTGGTATTCGCCGTCATCTCGAAGCCGGACCAGAGTGACGCCTTCATTTTCGATTTCTGCGTACTTCGATCTGAGCTGGCCATAGCGTAATCCGTCGTCACCGGGCGCGGGCAATTTCGGTATCAGAGCGGAAGGCAGAAAAGTGATGTCGGATGTCGCGACAGCAGGGCTGAGTGTGAGCGGCCCGGGGGTGGAAATGTCTACCACCGCAATCTGTGGTTCTCGCGGGGTATTGTCCGACCCTCCTTCAGGCCTTCGTCTTCCCGGCAAGTCTATGGGGGGGCCGGAAATGTCGATATCGGGCAGGTTGTAACGAGGCGGTGTCCCGTCTTCGGCGCGGTTGGGTCTAACGGTTTGATCAGTGTCCGGTGTGCCGGGCCTTGGGATTTTTCTTGGTGGCTTCATGCCGTTGTTACTCCAATGATAAGTATCGAGTACCTGAATAGCTTCACGGACTATCAGGTTGAGTGGTTCACACAGCGAGGCAAGCTTTTAATAGAAGTTGCATACTCCTGCTGGCATCAACGAGTGAGGTGTTAAATGCTTATTTCATGGTTTGATTGTTTTCAAGTTGTCGAGTGCAAATAGATTTGTCCAAAAATCAGATCCACTTTATAGGTGGTGCCGGATGCGGTGACCAGGTAGATGTCCTCCACAGGGGTGTCGTCATCTTTGTACTCGGGGAGAAGGATGACGGTGTGTCCGATAAGCAGTTTGTTTTCCGATAGCTTTTTAATTGAAGGGTCAAGAAATCTTGTATATAGGTACCAGGTCGATGCGTTGGATGTTTTTGCGAGTGCTCCCGGTGTAGATATCCGAAGTTTCGAGTGTGTCTCGAATTTTACATGGTAGGTCGAGCCTTTTCCCTCTAGCGCTATTACTGTATTTTGCAAAGGAGCAGGGAGTTCGATAATTTGCGGAACAGGTTCAAGCGCGGTGGCCTTGCTATCTTCAGGGGTGAGAAAGAGGTAGTTTCCTGTCCGCTTTTTCAACATCTGTCGGCCATCTGATTGCAGGGTTCCGGGCGTGTCTCCATAAGCATGATTTTTTACTGGGGGAGGGGTTATCCGGTAAGACACTCCATCGCGCATTGTCAGGATTAATGCCTGTTTTAATTTCATGCTTCTGGTCAAGTAGTTGCTATGGGCGGTGTTCGAATAGGTGAAATGTCCGTCCGATATGAAATCTTCGAATTTTATTGTTTTATGCTTGAAGTCAAGCTGTAGAGTGAAGTTGCCAACGGTCGCGTTGTGGTTGGCATACTGTCTGTCGGCTCTAATCGTGTAGGCGGCTTGCGCGGTGATCAGTTCCTCGCTGTCGCAGTCGATGTAAATGGTATGAGTCGCGTTGTCGTCTGCTTTTGCGATTTTTAACAGGGTTTCGGGAGTTTCTCTATTGATGAAGTAATGTTGGTGTTTATTGTAAGGCAGATCGTGTATGTCGCGATTCAAGATTAACGGCGCTGGTCGTGTTCCTTTTGCAAGAATCAAGATTTCGATATTGCGGTCGTCGAAGCCTTCCAGTTCCTCGGGAAAATCCGGGTAAAGCTGAAAACCATCCTGGGTCAGGAAGCGCAATGTCTGTTCCTGGAGCAGGCGTTTGTCTCCCACGGTTTTATAAATATTCTTGATGATCAGCTTTCTTTCCGGCAACTCTCTGTCTTTTCCACAGGGCGACGTCACCACCAGTGATGTACCTTCAACGAACCATTTCTCAATGGCTTCAAACAACCAGTCCATGACGATCACGCTGTCTTCCCGCGCGTCCTCACTGATGGTCACGGTGCCGCTTTTATGGGAAATGAAATATTGGTCTTTGCCTGGACCACCGGCGGCACTTGCATGAGTGCCCATCAGGTAAATCGCATCATCGCCGGCGCCGGCGTCGATTCGGTCATGGCCTCGGGAAACGATGCGGTTTGCACGGGCTGACCCTTGTACGATATTGCTCGCGCCCGCCAGCGTTTCGACGTTTTCAATGCCTTCCAATGTTGTGTGGGTCGTGGAGGGCGTCGAATCGATCTCGCTCAGCAGGCGTATCCGACCGTTTTCCAGATCGATCTCGAAACCTGTGTGAGGAGTAAGGTCACGGCTATCCAGTTGTCCCTGGAACACCAGCATGTTCTCGCCGCCGCCACCCACAAGATGGTTATGGGGTGGCGATGGCGCGGGCGACTTGAGTGCCTGTACCGCTCCTTCGAACAGGAACTGATCATCTTTCTCGCCACCAGTCAGGTGCTTGCTGCCTGTACCGTAGCTGAAGTGATTGGGTTGCTTTTCAACGCCGAGGATGGTGTCTTTTCCTCCTCCCAGCAGCCAAAACGTCGCTTTCGATTCGCCCTCAGTCCCTTTCACCACCCCGGAAAGATCCGCGGGAATTCCGTTGCGGGCGTCGATGGTGTCGTTTCCGCCCTCAAGCAGCGGCACCTTGATTTCCTTGGAACCCACTGACTCGCGTCCTTGGTCATCCCACTCGAACCAGAACACTTGGGAGGCTTTGACGGAAGCATCGACGTTGCCATTCACGATGGCTGCGATGCTGTCCTTCAATTGTCCGTCCAACCACTTTTGAGCTCGCGTGATCAACATTTTGGTGTGTTGGTCTTTGGCCACGGCGGTGATGTAGCGGTCTTGAATGTCTTGCCAAGGCTCTTGGTTGCTGAGCGCGCGTTTAAACGTGAAATACTTTTCGCCGAAGCTCAGATCGACGTAGTCGGTAATGTCGTCTACCTGTCGGATGGCACTATAAATCTGGGCACCGGCAATCAGAATGACTGCTGCTGCGATGCCCAGTGGGCCGGCACTGGAAAAGCCTGCAATGGCCGCCGTACCGAGAATCAGGGTCAACGCGGCACTGCTCAGGTTCAGGCCGGCAGCCACGTAATGATCCAGGGCCTGCTTGCCCGTGCTCTGGGAGGCATCGTTCAGCGCTTTGATCGCGAAGTAGATGTCGAAAGGCAGGGTCAGCACGCCTGCGATCAACCCAGCTGCGCGCGACAGGTGCAGGCCAAAGTGGGTTTTGGAAAAACCCTGGTAAATGCGGGCGCTGTTTTCAATCAACTCCTGGGCGGTTTCCACCAGGCTTCGCTCAATGATCACCGAACCGAGTTCTGTCACCACCGCGCCGGCATTGATCACCGCTTCGGTACGATCGCCTCTTTTCATGGCATCGGAGATACCCATCATGCCGCTGTAGATGCCGAACGCCTGTAACCCGATCCCCATGTGGTGAGCGACTTTGCTTTTTTGCTTGTTGACCCAGTCAGGGACATGCTCGGGTAAGCGGGTATCGCGAACGTCCAGTTTCTGTGCGGCATGCAAAAGCCTGCCGAGTTTTTGAGCGTGACCGGGTTGCGCATCATCGAGCAACGGCGGGGCGTCTACCGAGCGAAGGGTGGCAACTTCGAACAGCAGGCTCGGTATCGTGTTGTCGCCCACCGTCCCGCTTGCCCGGATACGACTTTCGACATCAGCCGGGTTCAATCGTAAACCGTCGATAAATGCCTGGGGTGGGTGGCGAAAGTTGGTGTTGTCGATATCCAGAAGTTCGCCGTGAACCGAAGCCTTCATCAGATGAAGCTCTACACGGCTGACCGTAAACTGGCCAAGGGTAAGCGGTCCGTAGTGCTGATCCAGGGCTCGCAGTACCCGTTCCCGTTTGCTGGTGGATCGAGGACGCTGCTCCTTTAGCGTTGACGTCCCGTTGTTGCGGATAAAATCGGCAATTTCCTGATCGGCCGTCGCCAAAGAAAGCGGCTCAATATCCGTAATTTTGATTGCGTCGTAGCCTTCCGCATCGGAACGCGTGAAATTTTCCGCCATACATACTTCCTTGTCGGGCTGTTATGAAAAACCTGGACCCGAACTGTAGGGAAGCGTGATGCTCATAAAGCGATAAATATGTAGGGCGTTTGTTGCAGGCGATGACGTGTGTCCTGCGCTTTCCGGGGAGGCAGGCGAACTGAAACGCGCCGAAGCGCGTTCAGTCTGCCGGAATGGGCAGGAAGGGGAGAAACCCTTTAGGCGGGAGCCTTCAGTGCCCACTCAACAGAGAGGCAGTGCCGGCACCACTGAACAAACCCGCACTGATCCGATTGAACCAGCTCTGGCCTTTACCCGAGCGCAAATATTTGGCTGCACCGTGGGCGCCCAACCCATAGGCCAATTTGCACAGCAGATCCAGCACGGTCCAGGTCGCGATCATCACCAGCAATTGCGGCAGGAATGGCTGTTCGGCGCTCAGGAACTGCGGCAGAAACGCGGCGAAGAACAGGATGTCTTTCGGGTTGCTGCCCCCCAGCATGAACGCGCGGCCGAACAGTGCGCGAAAGCGCGGCACTGGCGCTGCCTGAGGCACTTCGGCGCCGTGGGAAGGCTGACGCGATTGCTGCCAGCTCTGCCAGGCGAGATAGAACAGGTACAACGCGCCGACGATTTTCAATGCACTGAACAGCTGTTCCGATGCCAGCAGCAGCGCACCCAGACCCAGCGCCGAAGCACTCAGCAGGCAGATCGAGGCAAACACGCCCCCCAGGAACGCCGGGTAAGAACGGCGCAAACCGTAGTTCAGGCTGTTGCTGATCATCAGCAACGACAGTGGCCCCGGGATCAGGATTACCACCAGCGCAGCGCCGCTGAACAGCAGCCAGGTTTCCAGACTCATCACTTTCCTCCATTTGCACAAAAGCCTCACCCGACGGGGTGAGGCTGGTTTCAAGCGCGTTCCGCGAAGATTTACAGGAAGATGAACTTGGCGATGAAGATCGCGCAGAGCACCCACAGGCTCACGGAAATTTCCTTATATTTGCCAGTACCGGCCTTCAGCGCCACATAGGTGATGAAGCCCAGCGCGATACCGTCGGCCACCGAAAAGGTCAGGGGCATCATGATTGCCGTGACAATCGCCGGAATGCTGTCGGTCGCTTCGTCCCACTCGATGTGCGCCATGCCGCCCATCATCAGCATGGCCACATAAATCAGCGCACCGGCGGTGGCATAAGCAGGGATCATCCCGGCCAGCGGCGCGAAGAACATGGCTGCAATAAATAGCACACCTACGGTCACGGCGGTAAGACCAGTCCGACCACCTGCCGCGACGCCAGCGGCACTTTCCACGTAACTCGTTACCGGAGGAACACCGACCACCGCGCCAAATACGCTGGAGGCACTGTCGGCTTTCATGGCGCGGGAGAGGTTTTCGATCTTGCCATCAGCGTTGACCAGGTTGGCGCGCTGGGCCACCCCCATCAAGGTGCCGGCGGTGTCGAACATGTGCACGAAGAGGAAGGCCAGCACCACGCTGATCATGCTGACGTTGAACACACCGGCGACGTTCATGGCCATCCATGTAGGTGCCAGGCTCGGCGGTGCCGACATGATGCCCTCGTAGTGCACCAGGCCCAGGCCCCAACCGGCCAGCGTCACGGTGATGATGCTGATGAGGATCGCGCCGAACACCTTGTGATAGCTGAGGATCGCGATCATCAGGAAGCACACGGCGGCCAGCAGCGGACCAGGTTCGCGCAGGGAACCGAGTTTGATCAGCGTTGCCGGGCTATCGACGACGATGCCCGCGGTTTTCAAGCCGATCAGACCCAAAAACAGACCCACGCCGGCGCCCATGGCGAAGCGCAGGCTTACCGGAATGCTGTTGAGCAACCATTCGCGGATGCGCGAGAAGGTCAGGATCATGAACAACACACCGGACACGAATACCGCACCGAGGGCAGTTTCCCAGTTGTAGCCCATGGTCCCGACCACGGTGTAGGTAAAGAAAGCGTTCAAGCCCATGCCCGGCGCCAGGCCGACCGGCCAGTTGGCGTACAAGCCCATCAACAGGCAACCCAGAGCAGCGGCGATACAGGTGGCGACGAACGCCGCGCCATGGTCGATCCCGGCGTCCGCCATGATGTTGGGGTTGACGAAGATGATGTAAGCCATGGTGATGAAGGTTGTCAGACCGGCAATCAACTCGGTCTTCACCGTGGTGCCATGCAAGCTGAGTTTAAAGATGCGCTCCAGCCAGCCATTGCGTAAAGGCGGCGAGAGATCCAGCGTCGATGCTTCGGATTTGCGGCTTTCCACAGCGAGTACTCCTCAAGAGTTTTATTTTTATTTCCAGGGCCGGACCCTTGGGGGTGGCAGCGGCCCTTTGAGGCACTTGCGAATTTCCTGACTGCTTGGTCAGGAACTCGCACGAAGTGGATTATGCTTTTGTATACAAATAAAGCAAATAATGTTTTTGATTTTGTCGACGAAAAGATTGTTGATTGGGATATATCGCCAGGAGCGGCCCTTCGCGAGCAGGGGAGCGCGGTCACTGTGGGAGCGAGCCTGCTCGCGAAGACGGACTTGAGGCATCAGATTTTTTGCTGGTTCTCGCCGAGCGCCAGGTTCACCGCCAACCACCCATTCACCGCCGTCTCGCCAGCCTCGGCAAACACCCGCTCCAGCAATTTCACCTGTTCACGACGCAATGCCTGTTCAAAACGCGCACCGTCGTCGGTCAGTTCCAGCAGCCGTTTACGTTTGTCGGTTTCAGCGGCAACGCTGTTGACCAGATGCATCTCCACCAACTGGCGCAGCGGCATGTTCAGTGCCTGCTTGCTCACCCCCAGCAAGGCCAGCAACTCCTTAACGCTCAGGTTCGGATAGCGGGCAATGAAAAACACGATGCGTTGGTGCACCCGACTCAAGCCTCGACGTTCAAGCATTTCGTCGGCTTTGGCGGTGAAGGCCTGGTAGCCGAAGAAAAACGCTTCCATGGCCTGTTGCTGTGAAATCGGGTTTTTAAGGTCAATCATGTTGACGTATCCGCTCGGGCTGTCGTAATTTCGGTCAACAAGTTTGACTCATTTTTCTCTGGCCTCGCTACCGGTGATCCCCATGGCTTTTTCCGAACGTGTCTCGCGCCTTAAAAGTTCTTTGATCCGTGAAATCCTCGCCGCAGCCCAGCGTCCGCAGGTGATGTCGTTCGCCGGAGGCTTGCCCGCCGAAGCCATGTTGCCCAAGGTCGAGTGGGCCGACATGCCAGTGTCCATGGGCCAATACGGCATGAGCGAAGGTGAGCCGGCATTGCGCGAAGCCCTGGCCGCCCAGGCGCGGGCGCTGGGTGTGTCGTGCGAGGCGAGTCAGGTGCTGGTGGTCAGCGGTTCTCAGCAAACCCTCGATCTGGCGGCCAAGCTTTACATCGACAAAGGCACCGAGATCCTCCTCGAGGCCCCGACCTACCTGGCGGCGCTGCAGATCTTCCAGCTGTTCGGCGCCGATTGCCTCACCGTGCCGCTGGAAGCCGATGGCCCGAACCTGGCGCAACTGCGTTCACGCCTGGAAATACACCGCCCGGCGTTCATCTACCTGATTCCGACCTTCCAGAATCCTTCGGCGGTGCGGTACAGCGAAGCCAAGCGCGAGGCGGTCGCCGCATTGCTGGATGAGTTCGGCGTGACCTTGATCGAAGACGAGCCCTACCGTGAATTGACCTTCGATGGCGGCAGCGCCAAACCCATTGCCGGTCGCCTGAAAAAAGCCAGCTGGATCTACACCGGCACGGTTTCGAAAACGCTGCTGCCGGGTTTGCGCGTGGGGTATCTGATCGCCAGTGCGGACCTGTTCCCGCACTTGCTCAAGCTCAAGCAGTCTGCAGACCTGCACACCAATCGCGTCGGCCAGTGGCAGGCATTGCAATGGATCGGCAGTGAGCCTTTCCAGCAGCATCTTGGTGAGTTACGCGACTTTTACCGGGTTCGTCGCGATGCGTTCCAGACGGCGCTGGAAACACATTTTTCCGATCTGGCGGACTGGAACGTGCCCCAAGGCGGGCTGTTTTTCTGGTTGACACTCAAACAACCGCTGGATACCCGGACGCTGCTCAATGCGGCGCTGGCCGATGATGTGGCGTTCATGCCGGGCGAGCCGTTTTTTCCACAGCCGGACGATCATCACGGGCATCTGCGTTTGAATTTCAGCCACATCGATCCGGCGCGGCTGGATGAAGGGCTCAGGCGATTGGCGGCGGTGGTGCGACAGGCTCAGGCAGCGCGAGCGGCGTGAGGGGAGAGTAGAAATGAATAAACCGGCCATTGGGCCGGTTTATTTTTGTCCGAGATTTACGGTGTTTCTGCCGGCCTCATCGCGGGCAAGCCCGCTCCCACAGTTTTTGTGAGCGCCGCAATAACTGT
>NZ_JBSVWS010000139.1:0-16412 GCF_054071155.1 Pseudomonas sp. SDO5532_S415
TTGTTGTTTCAGAGATACTGCGGCGCTTGTTTCGCGAGAAGGCTCGCTCCCACAGGGGATATCCATGGGTGTCGACATTTTCCGTACGGACAAACAACAAGGGGGCGAATTTTCATCCGCCCCCTCATGTCCACTTACTCTTGTGGCTCTTCGTCAGCAGCGGCGTCGAGTTGCTGGTCTTCGGCGGCGTCGTCGTTCACGACCTCACCGACAAACCCGGCACCCTCTTCACCTTCAAAACCTTCACCTTCGAGCTCTTCACCCTCGACTTCCGACGGTTCCTGAACCCGCTCAAGGCCGACCAGGGTTTCATCCTTGGCCAATTTGATCAGGGTCACACCCTGGGTGTTACGGCCCAGGCTGGAAACTTCATCGACACGGGTACGCACCAGGGTGCCCTGGTCGGAAATCAGCATGATCTCCTCGCCGTCCAGCACCTGTACCGCGCCGACCAGACGGCCGTTACGCTCGTTGCTAACCATGGCGATAACGCCCTGGCCGCCACGCTTGTACTCAGGGAACTCGGTGATCGCCGTACGCTTGCCGTAACCACGCTCGGAAGCGGTGAGGATCTGGCTGCCTTCTTCCGGGATCAGCATGGAAATCAGCTTCTGGCCTTCCGGCAGACGCATGCCGCGCACACCGCGAGCGGTACGGCCCATGGCGCGAACGTCGGATTCCTTGAAGCGCGTCACCTTGCCGCCATCGGAGAACAACATGACTTCACGTTCGCCATCGGTGATCGCGGCAGAAATCAGCACGTCGCCTTCGTCCAGTTCCAGCGCGATCAGACCGACGCTGCGCTGACGGCTGAAGGATTCCAGCGGGGTCTTCTTCACGGTGCCGTTGGCGGTAGCCATGAAGATGTAGTGACCTTCGGTGTATTCCTCGACCGGCAGCATGGTGGTGATGTATTCACCGTCATCCAGCGGCAGCAGGTTGACCAGCGGACGACCACGGGCCGCACGGGATGCTTCAGGGATTTCGTAGGTTTTCAGCCAGTAGACCTTGCCCTTGCTGGAGAACAGCAGCAGCGTGGTGTGGCTGTTGGCAACCAGCAGGTGAGCGATGTAGTCCTCATCCTTGACGCCGGTGGCCGACTTGCCTTTACCGCCACGACGCTGGGCCTGGTACGCAGCCAGCGGCTGGGTCTTGGCGTAGCCACCGTGGGAAATGGTCACGACACGGTCTTCTTCCGGAATCATGTCGCCCAGGGTCAGGTCGAGACGGGCGTCGAGGATTTCGGTGCGACGTACATCGCCGTACTCGGCGCGGATCACTTCCAGCTCTTCGCGGATCACTTCCATCAGGCGCGTGGCGCTGTTGAGGATGCGGATCAGCTCGCCGATCTGGTTGAGGATCTCTTGATACTCGGCCAGCAGTTTTTCGTGTTCCAGACCGGTCAAACGGTGCAGACGCAGTTCCAGAATGGCTTGCGCCTGTTCCGGCGACAGGAAGTACTTGCCGTCGCGCAGGCCATATTGCGGATCGAGGTTTTCCGGACGG
The DNA here is from genome assembly GCF_054071155.1 of Pseudomonas sp. SDO5532_S415. Taxonomy (NCBI): domain Bacteria; kingdom Pseudomonadati; phylum Pseudomonadota; class Gammaproteobacteria; order Pseudomonadales; family Pseudomonadaceae; genus Pseudomonas; species Pseudomonas sp. SDO5532_S415. The sequence goes on from NZ_JBSVWS010000139.1 coordinate 1,507, forward strand.
CACGAATCGGCACCGGCACGCTCGACCATCGCCACCACGGCCGAGGACTCCCAAGGGGTGCTGACCAGCGCTTCCTTGGCTTCCGATGGCGTTGGCGAGGCCTTGATCAGGGCGATGACCGGGTCGATGTTCGACAGGGCAACTGCCTGACCTTCCAGAATGTGTCCACGCTCACGCGCCTTGCGCAGTTCGAACACGGTACGACGGGTCACGACTTCGCGACGGTGACGGACGAAGGCTTCCAGCAGGTCCTTGAGGTTCAGGATCCGCGGGCGGCCGTCGATCAGCGCGACGATGTTGATACCGAACACGGCTTGCAGCTGGGTCTGGGCGTAGAGGTTGTTGAGGATCACCTCCGGCACTTCGCCGCGGCGCAGCTCGATCACGACGCGCATACCGTCCTTGTCGGACTCGTCGCGCAGTTCGGTGATGCCTTCGAGCTTCTTCTCTTTGACCAGCTCGGCGATCTTCTCGATCAGACGTGCCTTGTTCAGCTGGTAAGGGAGTTCGGTGATGACGATCTGCTGACGACCACCGACCTTGTCGATGTCTTCGATGATCGAGCGGGCACGCATGTAAATACGGCCGCGACCGGTGCGGTAGGCCTCGATGATGCCGGCGCGACCGTTGATGATCGCGGCGGTCGGGAAGTCCGGACCGGGGATGTATTGCATCAGCTCGTCGACAGTCAGCTCGGGGTTGTCGATGAGCGCCAGGCAACCGTCGATGACTTCACCGAGGTTGTGCGGCGGAATGTTGGTCGCCATGCCCACGGCGATACCGCTGGAGCCGTTGACCAACAGATTGGGAATACGGGTCGGCATGACCGCCGGGATCATTTCGGTGCCGTCGTAGTTCGGCACCCAGTCCACGGTTTCCTTGTGCAGGTCAGCCAGCAGCTCGTGCGCCAGCTTGGTCATGCGCACTTCGGTGTATCGCATGGCCGCGGCGTTGTCGCCGTCCACCGAACCGAAGTTGCCCTGACCGTCTACCAGCAGGTAGCGCAGCGAGAATGGCTGCGCCATCCGAACGATGGTGTCGTACACCGCGGTATCACCGTGCGGGTGATACTTACCGATCACGTCACCGACAACACGGGCAGATTTCTTGTACGGCTTGTTGAAGTCGTTACCCAGCTCGCTCATCGCGAACAGCACACGCCGGTGCACGGGCTTCAAGCCGTCGCGCGCATCCGGCAGTGCCCGCCCGACAATTACGCTCATCGCGTAGTCGAGGTAGGACTGCTTCAGCTCGTCTTCGATATTGACCGGGAGGATTTCTTTGGCCAGTTCGCCCATGAGAAGCCTGATTCCTTTTTCTGGTGAAACCTCGTCACATCCATATGGGACGAACGAAGCTCGCCGCTGCAGGCTGAGTGCCATGCACCGACTTACGACAAATCAACGAGTTATGCCATGGATCTGCGCAGTAAAGGTCGCCCCATCGGGCAACCCTGGAAACCGCCGGATGTTATCACAAGAGCCGCCACGCACCTATCCCCCAGATGCGCATGGAGTGTAGTTAGTTGACTGATGGCAGGCTTGAAGAGGACCTGAGAGGCTCAGAGCTGTGTTGAATAGAGAAATCGGGCCCGATTCAGGGTAATTCATTGACCTTTAGAGCCTCATCGCTGGCAAGCCAGCTCCCACAGTTCTGTGTGCGCCGCAAAACACTGTGGGAGCTGGCTTGCCAGCGATAGCAATTTATCAGACGACAAATACCGTCAATGCAGACGCTTGCGGCACATCAGTTGCGCCATTTTCGCCGTGTCCGGCCGCTCGACGATGCCTTTTTCGGTGACGATGGCATCGATCAGATCCGCAGGCGTCACGTCGAACACCGGGTTGAACGCATCGACCTCAGCCCCGACCCGCTTGCCGCCGACCTCAAGCAACTCACGGCCATCGCGCTCTTCGATCGGAATGTCGTCGCCGCTGGCCAGGTTCATGTCGATGGTTGAACTCGGCGCCACCACCATGAAACGCACGCCGTGGTGCATGGCGTTGACCGCCAATTGATAGGTGCCGATCTTGTTCGCCACATCGCCATTGGCCGTGATCCGGTCCGCACCCACGATCACCCAGGTAATGCCCTTGGTTTTCATGATATGGGCCGCGGCGGAATCGGCATTGAGGGTCACCGGGATGCCTTCGTTGGCCAGCTCCCAGGCCGTCAGCCGTGAGCCTTGCAGCCATGGACGGGTTTCGTCGGCGTAGACACGCTCGACCATACCCTCGATGAACGCCCCGCGAATCACCCCCAGCGCCGTACCGAAGCCACCAGTGGCCAGCGCACCCGTGTTGCAATGGGTCAGGATCGCCTGGGCGTTGCCCTGATGCTTGCGGATCAGATCGACACCCAGTTGCGCCATGGTCAGGTTGGCTTCGCGATCACTTTCATGAATGGCGATAGCCTCGGCCTCCAGCACCGCCAGCGGATCGGCATTGCCTTTCAGGCGATCCAGCCGGTCATGCATGCGATTCAAGGCCCAGAACAGATTGACCGCAGTGGGGCGGGAATCGGCGAGCAGCGCGAAATCCTCCTCCAGCGCGGCGTACCAGTCGCCCCCTTCAGCAATCCGGGCGCGGGCTGCCAGCACGATGCCATAGGCCGCGCTGATGCCAATTGCCGGTGCGCCGCGCACCACCATCGAGCGAATTGCCTCGGCCACGCCAGCTGCGCTGGTGTAGGCAATCCAGGTTTCCTCGAACGGCAAAATACGCTGATCCAGCAGATACAGGGCACCATCACGCCAATCGATGGCCTTCACCTTCTCCGCAGCCAACAGTCGATCGCGCATCCCACACCCCGCACTCATGAACAAAAGCCGTCGATTATAGCGATCCCCCCGCGAAGACGCTCGGGTATACTTCGCCATCCTTTACAAAAGCACTGGAACCGCCCCTCGATGCCGAACACTGCCGCTGCGCTCGACCTGTTATTGCTGCCGACCTGGCTGGTACCCGTCGAACCCGCCGGCGTTGTCCTCAAGGACCATGGCCTGGGTATCCGCGACGGGCGCATTGTCTTTATCGGCCCACGCTCCGCCGCCCTGAAGCTTAACGCAAGCGAAGTCCGCGAACTGCCGGACACGCTGCTCAGTCCCGGGCTGATCAATGCCCACGGACACGCGGCAATGACCCTGTTCCGTGGCCTGGCCGATGATTTGCCCCTGATGACCTGGCTGGAAAACCATATCTGGCCGGCCGAGGCCAAATGGGTCGACGAGGATTTTGTACGCGACGGCACGGATCTGGCCATCGCCGAACAGCTCAAAGGTGGCATCACCTGCTTCTCTGACATGTACTTCTTCCCGAAGGTTGCCAGCGAGCGCGTACACAACAGCGGCATTCGTGCGCAGATCGCGATTCCGATCCTCGATTTCCCGATCCCCGGTGCCAGCTCGGCGGACGAAGCCATTCGTCAGGGCGTCGAGCTGTTTGGCGATCTCAAGCACCACGAACGCATCAAAGTTACCTTCGGCCCCCATGCACCCTACACCGTGGGCGATGAAAACCTGGAAAAAATCCGGGTGATCGCCGAAGAGCTTGACGCGTCTATTCACATGCACGTACATGAAACCGCCTTCGAAGTGCAGCAAGCGGTCGAACAGCGTGGCGAGCGCCCACTGGCCCGCCTCGCTCGCCTGGGCATGCTGGGGCCGCGCTTCCAGGCGGTCCATATGACCCAGATCAGCGATGAAGACCTGGCTCTGCTGGTAGAAAGCAACACCAACGTGATTCATTGCCCGGAATCGAATCTGAAGCTCGCCAGCGGTTTCTGCCCGGTGGAGCGCTTGTGGCAGGCCGGGGTCAATGTCGCCGTGGGCACCGATGGCGCCGCCAGCAACAATGACCTGGACCTGCTCGGCGAAACCCGCACCGCTGCGCTGCTGGCCAAGGCCGTCGCCGGTTCGGCCACCGCCCTGGATGCCCATCGCGCGCTGCGCATGGCCACCCTCAACGGCGCACGCGCCCTGGGAATCGAGGCCGATGTCGGCTCGCTGGAAGTCGGCAAAGCCGCCGACATCGTGGCGTTCGACCTCTCCGGTCTGGCCCAGCAGCCGGTCTACGACCCGGTTTCGCAGCTTATATACGCCACGGGCCGGGACTGCGTGAAACACCTTTGGGTCGCCGGCAAGCAATTGCTCGACGATCGTCGCCTGACACGCCTGGACGAACAACAGCTGGTCACCACCGCCAAGGCCTGGGGCCAACGCATCAGCGGCCGTACCGAATAGTAAGCCACTCCGGACTCAGCACCGGGGCGACAGGATTTTTCAAGTTTTAGAGGACTTAAACCATGAGCAACGTCGACTACGCCGAAATCGCCAAATTCGAAGCCCTGGCACATCGCTGGTGGGACCGCGAAAGCGAGTTCAAACCGCTGCACGACATCAACCCGCTGCGGGTCAACTGGATTGACGAACGCGTCAACCTGGCCGGCAAAAAAGTCCTCGACGTCGGCTGCGGCGGCGGCATCCTCAGCGAAGCCATGGCCCAGCGCGGCGCCACCGTCACCGGCATCGACATGGGCGAAGCGCCGCTGGCAGTCGCACAATTGCATCAGCTGGAATCGGGTGTGAATGTCGAATACCGGCAGATCACCGCCGAAGCCCTGGCCGAGGAAATGCCGGAGCAGTTCGACGTGGTCACCTGCCTCGAAATGCTTGAACACGTGCCAGATCCATCCTCGGTGATCCGCGCCTGCTTCCGCATGGTCAAGCCCGGCGGCCAGGTGTTTTTCTCCACCATCAACCGCAACCCGAAGGCGTACCTGTTCGCCATCGTCGGTGCCGAATACATCATGAAGCTGTTGCCCCGCGGCACCCATGACTTCAAGAAGTTCATCCGCCCTTCCGAACTCGGTGCCTGGAGCCGCATGGCCGGCCTGACCGTCAAGGACATCATCGGCCTGACCTACAACCCCCTGACCAAGCACTACAAACTGGCGGCCGACGTGGACGTCAACTACATGATCCAGACCCTGCGCGAGGAGTAAGCCGATGCGAATCAGAGCAGTTCTTTTCGACATGGACGGTACCCTGCTCGACACCGCGCCGGACTTCATCGCGATCTGCCAGGCGATGCGTGCCGACCGCGGCTTGCCGCCCATGAATGACAAACACATTCGTGATGAAATTTCCGGCGGCGCCAAGGCGATGGTCGCGGTGACCTTCGCCATGGACCCGGAATCGCCGGGCTTCGAGGAGCTGCGCCTGGAGTTCCTCGAGCGCTACCTCGTGGGCTGTGCAGTCCACAGCAAACTGTTCGACGGCATGGGTGAACTGCTGGCCGACATCGAGAAAGCCAACCTGATCTGGGGCGTGGTCACCAACAAACCCCTGCGCTTTGCCGAGCCGATCATGCAACAGCTTGGGCTGGCCGAACGTTCGGCGCTGCTGATTTGCCCGGATCATGTGAAGAACAGCAAACCGGACCCGGAACCGCTGATCCTCGCCTGCAAGATGCTCGACCTCGACCCGGCAAGCGTGCTGTTCGTGGGCGACGACCTGCGCGATATCGAATCGGGCCGCGATGCCGGCACCCGGACCGCAGCCGTGACCTTCGGCTATATCCACCCGGATGATAATCCGCGGCATTGGGGTGCGGATGTGGTGGTCGATCACCCGCTGGAGTTGCGCAAGGTGCTTGATAGCGCGCTCTGTGGTTGCTGAGAGCCGGTTTCAGGTGCTGGGAATGTGGCGTGAATGCTGACGCCTTCGCGGGCAAGCCCGCTCCCACAGGGAACGGGTTGTTCACACATTTTGTATCCGCCACAAAAACCTGTGGGAGCGGGCTTGCCCGCGATCGGAAGCGCCGCGATCTGTCTTCTGTTTTGTGAGGTTTTTTATGTTTGATTATTCCGCTCGCCCCGACCTGCTCAATGGCCGGGTCATTCTCGTCACCGGCGCCGGTCGTGGCATCGGTGCAGCCGCCGCAAAAACCTATGCCGCCCACGGCGCGACCGTACTGCTTTTGGGCAAGACCGAAGCCAACCTGATCCAGGTCTATGACGAAATCGAAGCCGCCGGCCACCCGCAACCGGCCGTGATCCCGTTCAACCTGGAAACCGCCCTGCCCCATCAATACGATGAGCTGGCCGCGATGATCGAGAGTGAATTCGGTCACCTCGACGGCCTGCTGCACAACGCCTCGATCATTGGTCCGCGCACACCGATCGAGCAGCTCTCCGGCGAGAATTTCATGCGGGTGATGCAAGTCAACGTCAACGCCATGTTCATGCTCACCAGCACCCTGTTGCCGCTGCTCAAGCTGTCCCAAGACGCCTCGGTGGTGTTCACCTCCAGCAGCGTCGGCCGCAAGGGTCGTGCGTACTGGGGCGCTTACGGCGTTTCCAAGTTCGCCACCGAAGGCCTGATGCAGACCCTGGCGGACGAAGTCGATACTGTGGCGCCGGTACGTTCCAACAGCATCAACCCGGGCGCGACCCGCACCAGCATGCGGGCCCAGGCCTATCCAGGGGAAAACCCGCTGAACAATCCGACACCCGAGGAGATCATGCCGGTCTACCTGTACCTGATGGGTCCGGACAGCACCGGTATCAACGGCCAGGCATTCAACGCCCAGTAATACCGTACGTCGCTTTTGTGCCGCGCCGACTTCTCGTCGCGGCATTTGAGCATCCTGTTCTTGTACAAAGCAGATTAAACTTGTACGAAATGTCCTACGGGACTGACGGACCAGTATGACGCGCAGCCCAAAGCCGCTCTCACCCAGCTTGTAAGACAGCCTTACTGCTCAAGGGCGCGCGCCATATGAAATCACCTTCCCAGACCAACGCAATTGACTTCGACAGCGCCAAATTGCAACGCCTGGGCTTTGGTCAGCAGCAACCGACTCTGGAACGGCCAGTCAGTCTTGCGCAACTGCGCCAGCAGCTGAGCATGCAGCTGCAAACCAGTCTGGAACCACAACGCATTCTCGGGCTTTTTTTCCGTGAGGTTCAGCGCCTCGTACCGCTTGATGCCTTGAGCTATGAGCACAAGAGCAGCGACCTGCGCCTGGAATTCGGCCAACGCGGTCACCACTCGATCAGCTACAGCCTCAGCCACGAAGGCGAACACTTGGGTGAGCTGGTGTTTCGTCGCAACCAGCGTTTCAGCGAGCAGGAACAGGGCAACCTCGAATCGCTGCTGGCCGCGCTGCTCTACCCGATGCGCAACACCCTGCTCTACCGCGCCGCGACCCAAAGTGCATTGCGCGATCCGCTGACAGACACCGGCAACCGCATCGCCATGGACCAGACGCTGCTGCGGGAAATCGAAGTCTCGCGGCGTCACCTGCACCCGTTGTCGCTGCTGATGCTGGACATCGATCACTTCAAGCAGATCAACGACACCCATGGGCACAGTGTCGGCGATGAAGTGCTTAAAGCGGTCGCCGCCTCGATCAAGCAACAGTTGCGCAACGTGGACATGGTGTTTCGTTTTGGCGGCGAAGAGTTTCTGATCGTACTGTCCAACACCAACCGCGAAGCAGCGGCCCTGGTCGGCGAGCGGCTGCGTCTTGCAGTGCAGACCGAGGAATTTGTGGCTGAGGGCCGTTCGATCGAACTGACCGTGAGCCTGGGTTGCTCGACCCTGCTGCCCGGCGAATCTGCCGAGAGCTTGTTGCGAAGGGCTGATAATGCGCTGTACGTCGCCAAGCGCGAGGGGCGTAATCGGTTGACGATGGCGGGTTGAGTTTCAAGTAACAGCACAAAACAGTGCGGGAGCGGGCCTGCTCGCGAATGGTCTTTCAATCAACATCATTGTTGAATGGCAGATCGCATTCGCGAGCAGGCTCGCTCCCACAGTTGTGTTACATGGAACCTGGATCAGCTCTCGGCCAATGCCAATCGCTCACGGACTACCGGCGTTCGCTCCGCGTACTCCAGTTGCATGCATCGCTCCAGAAACAGGTACATGTAGTCGTAGCTCTTGCACACGGCCTGACGCAATTCCACTTGCAGGGCCTTGCTCGGATTCATGCCTGCCAGCGTGCAGATGATTTCCAGCGCTTCCCAGGGATGGGCATCGTCATACTGGGCGTGCATCTTCAGCCATTTCATGGCGCGCTTGCGGTCTTCCTCGGGGAAGGATGCCGCGTACACACCATTGGAACAGACCAGCGCCGACCACTCGCCGGTCGCACCTTCAATGGCGTAGTTGGTGGCGGCAATGGCCACGATCAGCGAATCCGCCGAACTGGTGTGCCAGCACCAATGACTCAAGGCATGAAGCTCCGGAGCCACCTGTTGCGCTTGCAGATCTTCCAGGCTGACACCGTGAGCGCGGCTCCAGTGCAGCCAGTAATCGGCATGGTTCAATTCGACGCGAATGTTGCGCATCAGCCAGCGACGCGCCATGTCTTCGCCCGGATGACGGGCAAAACGGGTCTTGGTCAGGTTTTGTGCCATATATAACGCGAACTGTTCGACCACCGGCCAGCCACCTATCAGGTACTGACGCATGGTCTTTGCACTGAGCTTGTTGTCACGCATGCGCTGATACAGTTCGTGTTCGACAACCCGGCGCTTGCTCTCGCTGCAATCCTGAATCAGGCGCTGGGCCCAGGCAGGATAACTTGCAGCTTCCATGAGGGGTCCGGTTCGGTTGAATGTGTCGATCACTGTCGAGCTCCTTTTGATTGTGATTGTTAGATCAGCGAAAGATTTCAACGGAACGTGCCAGGGGCCTTGAACAACAAAGGCTGGGGCCTGGCAGGACGACTTTGCAGGCTGTCAAAGGTAAACAATTGCGGGCGTTCTATGACATACCCTTGAGCGTAATCCACCCCGATCTCCAGCAATGCCTGCTCGATCTGAGGCGTCTCGACAAACTCGGCAATCGTACGTTTACCCATGACATGACCGATGTGATTGATCACTTCGACCATGGCGCGGTTAACCGGGTCGTCCAGCATATCCTTTACGAAACTCCCGTCGATCTTCAGGAAGTCTACAGGCAAATGTTTCAGATACGCGAATGAAGACATACCGGCGCAAAAGTCATCCAGTGAAAAAAGGCATCCCAAACCTTTGAGTTCATTGATAAAACGAATTGCACTGCCAAGATTGGAAATTGCACTGGTTTCGGTGATTTCAAAACAAATCATTTCAGGCGGAATGGAATAAGTAACGAACTGTTCCCGCAGGAAGTCCAGAAACGCCTCATCACCGATGGTCGTGCCTGACAGATTGATCGCACACATGGCCAGCGGCCCCTGACGTGTCTCGGCGCGGCATTGGGCAATGATCTTGAAAACGTTCTGCACCACCCAGCGATCAAGGGATGTCATCAAACCATAGCGTTCGGCGGCCGGGATGAAACTGTCGGGAAGAATCATGCGGCCGGCTTCATCATGCAGGCGCAACAGGATTTCGATATGCCCACTGCCCGGCTCGGTATGACCAAGGGGCGCGATTTCCTGGGCATACAGACAGAAGCGATCCTCTTCCAGCGCCATGTGCAGACGCTGCACCCAGGCCATTTCACCGAAGCGCAAGGACAGCTCCGAATCGTCGGGGTGATAGACCTGAACCCGGTTACGGCCTTTTTCCTTGGCCATGTAGCAGGCCATGTCGGCGGCGCGCAACGAAGCTTCGAGGGTGGTCGGATTGTGCGCGACATGCACCAGACCGATGCTCACGGTGGTCACGAAAGGCCGGCCCTTCCATACGAAATGCAGGTTTTGCACCGTCTGCCGCAACCCCTCGGCAATTTTCTCCGCCGCTTCCGGCCCACAGTTCTCCAGCAAAATGCCGAACTCGTCGCCGCCGAGCCGGGCTAGGGTATCGCCTTCGCGCAGACCGGACTGCAGCAGTGCACAAATGTGCCGCAGCAACTCGTCACCCGCTGCATGGCCACAGGTATCGTTGACCAGTTTGAACTGATCCAGGTCGAGGAACATCAGGGCATGCCGCCCCGACTGCCGCGTCAGGTTGTGCAGCGCCTGTTCCAGGCGGTATTCGAATTCGCGGCGGTTGGCCAGACCGGTCAAGGCGTCATGGGTGGCTTGCCAGGACAGATTGGCAATGTATTGCCGCTCCTGGGTCATGTCGTGCAACACCAGCACCGTGCCGCTGACCTTGCCGGCATTGCGGATCGGCGCGCCGACCAGCGTTACCGAGACCGTGCTGCCATCCAGGCGTTGAATCAGTTTTGAATGCTCGCTGCCGCCGCTGAGCTGACCGCTCAGTATGCGTTCGATCAGGGTGAAACCGTCGGTCTGCGCGCTGTCGTCCAACAGATTGAACAGCGCCGCCAACGGCAAACCGGTCGCCTGTTCCGCCTTCCAGTGAGTCAACGCCTCGGCAGCCGGGTTCATGTAGGCGATGGCGCCATCCACATCGGTAGTAATCACCCCGTCACCGATCGATTGCAGGGTGATCTGTGCCCGGTCTTTTTCCAATTGCAGGGCGTCGGCAAAGGCGTGGCGTTGCTTGAGCAGTTTATGGGTACGCATCAAGGCCAATGCGATCAAGCCCAGGGCCGTGGCCAGGTTGATCGCCAGCAACAGGCGAAGAATCACCCGCGACCCCTCTCCCAAGGCATCACTGAAGGCTTTTGCCGCCGGGGTGACTTCATCGTTGATCGCGAAAATCTGCGCCTTCCAACGCTGGATGTCGGTATCGGAAGCCGGGCTGGCGGTGATGTGCCGGTGCATGTCGCGGGCAACGTCATCGAGCTGGACCAGATACGCGTCACCCACTGTCCAGAGGTCGATGGCTTTCTCGAGGTAGCTGAAGTGCCGGAAATTCAGGTACAGCCAAATCAGGCTGGACACATCGTCCGGATGATTGCCGCCCTTGAGGATCGCTGCGCGTGCCTCTTCGATATTCGGCGGTTGGTGGTCCAGCGCCACACGCAACTCGTGACCGCCCTGGGGTACGGCAATGGCGTTCTGGTATTTGAGAAAAATCCCTTCATCGCCGCTGTCGGCGTAGAGATTGAGGTAATAGATGGCGTCTTTCTGGCCCTTGGACCACAGGCTTTCACCGGCAACGTAGCCACGGACCGCCGAAAGCACATAAAGGCTGACACCGCCCAGCAAGGCCTGAAACAGTACGACAGCGATAAATGGCCAGACGATGCCCAGCAACCGTGGCGTACCAAGAGTCCGCGTTTGATTCATGAGTTCCCTTGCATTAGCACTGCTTGATCGTCATCCGGACGAAATCGCTACCGCAAGACTAGGGGGCGATCCCGGTTCCGGCAAGCGGCAGATCTCATTGCAGTACAAACGCCAGGCCTGTATATGCACCGCCAACGCCGTATCGAGGCCGTGGTGAAAATGCCCTGAACATCCCTTGGCATTGATCTAGTGCTGCTGCAAATGCCCATAAAGCTTGGCGTACAAACCACCATCGGCAATGAGTTGCTGATGGTCGCCATCTTCGGCAACTTGTCCACCGTCGAACACCAGCACCCGGTCCGCCTGTTTAACCGCTGACAGTCGATGGGCAATGATCAACGTGGTGCGGTGACTCAGGAACCGCGCCAAGGCCTGGTGCAGGTTGTATTCGGTGGCGGCGTCCAGTGCTGACGTGGCCTCGTCGAGGATCACCACTTTAGGGTCGGCCAGCACCATCCGCGCGATCGCCAGGCGTTGCCGCTGGCCGCCGGACAAACGCACGCCGGAACGCCCGACGATGCTGTCCAGGCCGTTGGGCAATTCACGAATCGTGGCGTGCAGTTGGGCGATTTCCAGCGCCTGCCAGCAAGCCTCGTCGCTGCGTTCGCGGCCCATGGTCAGGTTGGCACGCACGGTGTCGTTGAACAGCGCCGGGTGCTGAAGGACCACGGCGACGTTTTCACGAACGGTTTCCAGACCGATCTCCTGCTGGGTCGAGCCGCCGAAGCGGATGGTCCCGGCCAATGGCGTGTACAAACCCAGCAACAACTGCACCAGCGTGCTCTTGCCACCGCCGCTGGCGCCGACAATCGCGACTTTTTCACCGGGGGCGATGGACAGGTTCATCTGGTTCAGCACCAACTCGTCGCCGTAACCGAAACTCAGGCCCTGAACCTCGATACCCACAGTCTCGCGGCCGTTGAACGGGTCGACGCCATTGGGGTACTCAGGCTCATCGGCGCGGGACAACAGCTCGTTGATTCGCGACAGCGCACCGCCGGCGGCGTAATAGGCGTATTGCAGGTTCAGCAGTTGTTCCACCGGGCCGATCATGAACCACAGGTAGCTGAACACCGCGAGCATCTGGCCGATGGAGAGGTCGGAAAACAGCACGGTGAGCATGGCGGCGGCGCGAAAAATATCGATGCCGAACTGGAACAGCAAACCGCTGGCACGGTTCGAGGCGTCGGTTTTCCATTGCGAACTGACCGCGTAATCGCGAACTTCCCTGGCGCGCAGCCCCAATCGTCCGAGGAAAAAACCCTGACGGTTGCCGGCGCGGACTTCCTGGATCGCGTCCAGGGTTTCGGTCAATGCCTGGGTGAAGCGCGAGGTGCTGTCGTTCTCGAGCTTCTTCAGGTGCTTGACCTTTTTGCCCAACTGCACCGTGGCGTAGATCACCAGCGGGTTGAACAACAGAATCAGCAGCGCCAGTTTCCAGTGCATCCACATCAGAATCCCTGCGGTGCCAACCAGTGTCAGCATGGCCACGAGGAAGCGACTGAGGGTTTCGCCGACGAATTTGTCCAGGGTATCGAGGTCAGTCACCAGGTGCGTGGTCACCGTCCCGCTGCCCAGGCTTTCGTATTCCCCCAGCGAGATGCGCTTGAGACGTTCGATCAGGCGGATACGAATGCGGTACACGATGTCCTTGGCCAGGGCGGCGAACAACCGCGCCTGCACCACGTTGAACAGCAACGCCGCGCAACGCAGGGCCAGGGTCACCAGCAGCATCAGGCCGATATAGCCCGCGGCCTTTTGCCAGACCTCGGGGAGTGCGAGGTTCATGATTTTCAGCGCGGCGTCACCGTGCCCCAGCAGCACTTCATCCACCAGTAACGGCAGGAGTAACGGGATCGGTACGCTGCACAGGGTCGCCAGCACGGCCACACCATTGGCGATCCACAGGGATTTCTTGTGATGAAGCGCCAGTCGGCGGATTTCCGCCCAGCTCAGCCGATCGACATGTTTTGCGGTTGCGACATCGTCGGGCAGGTCATGCACAGGCAGCGCGCTCCAGCCAGCGGCCGAGCAACGGAGACAGCACACTGAGCGGTTGATAGCCATTGGTCAGCAGTGCCAATTGACCATTGCGCTCAGCCAGCAAGGTGGGGAAACCGGCAATGCCCAGATCCTGGACCCAGGTGAAATCGGCTGCCGTTGCGGTGTGCATATCGGCACGGTCGAACGCGGCGGCGAATTCGATGCGCGGCAGACCGGCCTGTTCCGCCAATTCCACCAGAACGCTGGCGCGGGTCACGTCGCGGCCTTCGGCATAAAACGCATGTTGAATCAGCCCGAGCAGCTTCCATGCACAATCCGGCGCCAGGCTGCGTGCCGTCACCAGCGCCCGGCAGGCTGGCTCGGTGTCGTAGACAAATCCATCGGGCAACGCACCGTCCAGTTTGAACGGCTGGCCGGTGGCCTCGGTGACCGCCTGCCAGTGCTCAAGGATGTAGCGCCGGGTCGACGGTTCCAGTGCCGAGCCGCTGCCGGTGCGCAAACCGCCCACCACCAGATGCACGTCCACACCCGCGGCTGCCGCCTGCTCGACCAACGCGTTGGCTACCGGAGCAAAGCCCCAGCACCAGGAGCACATCGGGTCCATTACGTAGAGCAGGCGGGCAGTCGTCATGGTGTTCAGGCCTCGGAGGATACTTGCTTGTAGTTGTAGCCGATCGGGTGAGGCATGTTGCGAGCCTTGGCCAGTTCGATCTGCTTTTGCCGATCGATGGCGCTGCGGCGGGTTTTCTCGCTCAGCGTGTCCCAGCAATGCGGGCAACTGATGCCGGCCACGTAATGCTCGGAGGCGCGATCTTCGACACTGACCGGTGTGCGGCAGGCATGACATTGATCGTAGTCGCCTTCGCTCAGGTCGTGGCGAACCGTCACGCGGTTATCGAACACGAAGCAGTCGCCCTGCCACTTGGTTTCTTCCTGAGGCACTTCTTCGAGGTACTTCAGGATGCCACCCTTGAGGTGGTAGACCTCATCGAAGCCTTCGCTGAGCATGTAGCTCGATGCCTTTTCGCAACGAATGCCGCCGGTGCAGAACATGGCGACCTTCTTGTGTACGGCCGGGTCGAAATTGGCTTTGATGTAGTCGGGAAATTCGCGAAAACTGGTGGTTTTCGGATCGATCGCGCCTTCGAAGGTGCCGATCGACACTTCATAGTCGTTGCGGGTATCGATCAACAGGACTTGCGGATCGCTGATCAGCGCGTTCCAGTCCTGCGGATCCACGTAGGTGCCGACCTTTTTGTTCGGGTCCACGCCTTCAACGCCGAGGGTCACGATTTCTTTCTTGAGTTTGACCTTGGTGCGGTAGAACGGCTGCTCGTCGCAGTACGACTCTTTGTGGTCGATGTCGTCCATACGCGGGTCGTTCTTGAGCCAGGCCAACAGTCCGTCGATGCCTTCGCGGCTGCCGGACACGGTGCCGTTGATGCCTTCTTCGGCGATCAGCAGCGTGCCTTTGATGCCGTTGTCGACCATCGCTTGCAACAGTGGCTCGCGCAGGGCGACGTAATCTTCCAGGGTGACGAACTTATACAGTGCCGCCACGACAATCTGTTGTGTCATGGGTAAATCTCCAGGTGGCTACCCTCGTAAGGGGTGAACCGGATGCGAAAAAAAACGCGCCGGGTAAGCGGCGCGTTTCGCATTCTATCAAAAACCCTGCAATTTTAGGACTGCAAGATGCCGTTGTGGCGAGGGAGCTTGCTCCCGCTCGGCTGCGAAGCAGTCGTAAGGCTTGGGAGCGCTTCG
>NZ_JBSVWS010000140.1:0-16410 GCF_054071155.1 Pseudomonas sp. SDO5532_S415
CTTCGGCCGCAGTTTCAGGCGTTCCAGCAGCTCCAGCAATACTTCGCGCCGGCCCACTGTGGGAGCGAGCCTGCTCGCGAAGAGGCCCTTACAAGCAACACAAGACAAACAGGCAATAACCCGAGCAATCAACGCGCCGCCACTCCCCGGCGACGCGACCGCTACATAAAAACAACAGCGAGGTGAAAGCATGTCTGGCAATCGTGGTGTGGTGTATCTCGGCGCTGGCAAGGTCGAAGTACAGAAAATCGACTATCCGAAAATGCAGGACCCGCGTGGCAGGAAGATTGAACACGCTGTCATCCTGCGTGTGGTGTCCACCAACATCTGTGGTTCCGACCAGCACATGGTGCGCGGTCGTACCACCGCTCAAACCGGCCTGGTCCTGGGTCATGAAATCACCGGTGAAGTGATCGAAAAGGGCCGCGACGTCGAAAACCTGCAAATCGGCGACCTGGTGTCCGTGCCGTTCAACGTGGCTTGCGGGCGCTGCCGTTCCTGCAAGGAAATGCACACCGGCGTGTGCCTGAGCGTCAACCCGGCGCGTCCGGGCGGTGCTTATGGCTATGTCGACATGGGCGACTGGACCGGTGGCCAGGCGGAATACGCGATGGTGCCGTACGCCGACTTCAACCTGCTCAAACTGCCTGATCGCGATCGCGCGATGGCAAAAATCCGCGACCTGACCTGCCTCTCCGACATCCTGCCGACCGGTTATCACGGCGCAGTGACCGCCGGTGTCGGCCCAGGCAGCACCGTATACATCGCGGGTGCCGGCCCGGTCGGTCTGGCCGCTGCCGCTTCCGCTCGCCTGTTGGGCGCAGCGGTGGTGATCGTCGGTGACGTCAACACTGTCCGCCTGGCCCACGCCAAGGCCCAGGGCTTTGAAATCGCCGACCTGTCCCTCGACACCCCGCTGCACGAACAGATCGCCGCGCTGCTGGGTGAACCGGAAGTGGATTGCGCCATCGACGCCGTAGGCTTCGAGGCTCGCGGCCACGGTCACGACGGCGTCAAGCACGAAGCCCCGGCCACCGTACTCAACTCGCTGATGGGCGTGGTACGCGTAGCCGGCAAAATCGGCATCCCGGGCCTCTACGTGACCGAAGATCCAGGTGCCGTGGACGCCGCCGCGAAAATGGGCAGCCTGAGCATTCGCTTCGGCCTCGGCTGGGCAAAATCCCACAGCTTCCACACCGGCCAGACCCCGGTGATGAAGTACAACCGCCAACTGATGCAGGCGATCATGTGGGACCGCATCAACATCGCCGAAGTGGTGGGTGTGCAGGTGATCAGCCTGGATCAGGCGCCTGAAGGGTATGGCGAGTTTGATGCGGGCGTGCCTAAGAAGTTTGTGATTGATCCGCATAAGTTGTTTAGTGCGGCGTAAGGGGTTTATAGGAAAGAAGAGGGCGACTTTATGTCGCCCTTTTTATTTGATTGGTCAGGCAATTGACTCTAAAGCGCGAGCTGCCTGATCCCATGTTGTTAGGCCGAGTCTGACGTTTCGCATCTGATCGTTCACCATCGCGATTTGGGCCGGTGACGCCCCTGGTGGGGCATGTTGCAGAACAAGGGCTGTATCTTCGGCTATCTCGCTGTAGATTGCAGTGACGTCAGTCGTTGCTGCACGGAGCGGCCCTGGCTGGATGATGCCGGATACGCTGTTCGGACTAGCGGAGCTTGTGTTCGTTGCGATGGACATAGTTGAAGTCGATGTAGGTTGTGAAACGGTGGAACGCATTTGTGTAGGTGGTATGACTGAACTTTGAGTTGTAGGTTGTGTAAGTGATGCAGGATTGCGTTGAGTATTGCGTGTTGAAAATTGAACGAGCTCGTTTCGAGCACTTGAAGTTGGCTGCGCGGCACGTTTGAATGGATTGAATCTGTTCACAAATTTTTGAATGGACCGTGTTATTAAGCGTAGACCTGCCAAAAACGACCAATGTCCATTTGGATCGCTCCGATTCACCGGATCCGCAAGACAATACGCATATGCATTCAATCCACCCTTGCCAAACGGACTCAAGTCGTCCGGGCTGTTAAACCGCATCAACACCGGATTGAACGCCCGATAGCCGTTGCCCAACAAGTAATGCCTGGTCACCGGATCCGGACATTCACCGTTGAAGGCAAGCAGGCTGAGCAAGCCGCCTCCTGGAGCGTGATAGCCGTAAGGCGGATAGGCAAGATTGTGAGGTGTCGATGCATCGAGGACAGATAGCACTGAGCGCTGTCTGTCGGTCGCGAGCAAAGAAGTTTTCACGGCGCCACTTTGGCGGTGCTGCTGCGCTAGCAGTTGATCTCTGTGCTGCATGACCGAATGCTGCACTACGCCTTGGGTCACGGTGACCAAGCGTTCCTTCAGATAAAAACGCTGGGAGTTCGTCTGCGCCGATGGTCCGCTAGCGGTCAACCGGTTGAGTGCGTCGTAGTTGTAGAGGCGAAGTAGGGTTTGGCTATCGCTTGGCATTTGGTGAACCCGCTGAAATCCCAGTAAATTCAGGGTGCACTGTGGCTCAATTAGTCAAGCCTGCCTACTAGCAGAACTGATAGTGTTTTGATCTCCCGCACACTACGAATACCTGTACAGATCAAAAAATGACCGCAGTACCCAGGAACATGCCCACCTATACCCGGTCAAACCGGCAGCTTTTGCGCCCATCAACCGGGCGTTTTTCATGGCACAAGAGGATGTCCGAATGAAGATTTCACGCGGTTTTGCACTGGCATCGCTCATGACCCTGGTGGCCAGTCCGGTGTTTGCCCAGTTCAGCCTGAGCGATGCGGCCAATGCCATTTCCGGGATGAAAGGCAACGCGGCCACGGAGGCTGCGCCGACGACTGAGACCGCAGACCTGCTGGGCGCGCTGAGCCAATTGAACGTGACGCCACAACAGGCCGTCGGTGGTGCCGGGGCGATGCTTGGTCTGGCGAAGAATCAGTTGAGTTCGACCGACTACTCGGAGCTGGCCAAAAGCGTGCCGGGGATCGACATTCTCTCGGGTGGGGGTGAGCTGGGGGCGCTCGCCGGTTTGCTGGGTTCGACTGGCAAGGCCGCAGGGCTGGATAACGCCCTGGGCAACGTCAAGGACACCACTGACCTGAACAACGCCTTCAGCGCTTTGGGCATGGACACGGGCATGGTTGGCCTCTTTGCCCCGGTGATCCTGCAATACCTCGGTCAACAGGGCGTCGGTGGTTCGCTGCTGCAAAGCCTTGGCGGAATCTGGGGTGCCGGCACCAGTACCGGCACTGGCATCGGCAGCTGATTAGCGGCTTTCGGTGCGCAAGGCGTCGATGCGCAGGTCTTTCTCGGTCCAGAGCTGGTTGACCCAATTCTGGACCTGCTCACGAAACAGCGGATCGTTTTCGTAGTCGCCCTGCCACAGCGCCGGGTCGAGTACGCGGGTCTTGATGTCGATGATGACCCTCGTCACGTTGCCGCTGATCAAGTCCCAGAATCCCGGAATCTTTTGCTGTGGATAGACCACTGTGACGTCGAGAATCGCATCCAGTTGTTCGCCCATCGCCGCGAGCACGAAGGCCACGCCGCCGGCCTTGGGCCTGAGCAGGTGGGTGAACGGTGATTGTTGCTGGGTGCTTTTGGCGGTGGTGTAGCGGGTGCCTTCCAGGTAATTGACCACGGTGACTGGCTGACGCTTGAACAACTCGCAGGCTTGTTTGGTGATCTCCAGGTCCTTGCCGGCCAGCTCCGGGTTCTTCGCCAGAAACGCCTTGGTGTAGCGTTTCATGAACGGGTAATCCAGCGCCCACCAGGCCAGTCCCAGGAACGGCACCCAGATCAGCTCCTTCTTGAGGAAGAATTTGAAGAACGGCGTGCGCCGGTTCAGCGTCTGGATCAGCGCCGGAATATCGACCCAGGATTGATGGTTGCTGATCACCAGATACGAAGTGTCGGTGCGAAGATCGTCACCGCCACGAATGTCCCACTGGGTGGGGATGCACAGGCGGAAGATCAGTTTGTCGATCTCGGCCCAGGTCTCGGCAATCCACATCACCGCCCATGACGCGTCATCGCGAAAGCGACCGGGCAGGACCAGCTTGAGCAGGGCAAATACCATCAAGGGCCCGAACAGGACCAACGTGTTGAGCAACAGCAGCAGGGTGACGAAACAGCCGGTGAGCAGGCGGCGCATAGGCAACTCTTGAAAGCGTGTGGGCGCGCCATGATAAGCAGCTTCGGGCGGCAGGCCAAATCGGCGGATGACGAAAACTTCACCTTGGTAGCGATAAGCTTGGTCAACTTAAACTGATCCGTCAGTTGTATTGTTAATGAGTGCCTCTTCGCGAGCAGGCTCGCTCCCACAGTGGATCAGGGGGGCACAGGTTAGGGAACGACTCGAAACCCTGTGGGAGCGAGCCTGCTCGCGAAGCGATCTGAAGAACGAACGAATAGCTGGCGGGTTGTCTAAAATTCCGCTGCCCATCTTTCAAGGACAACGATCACGTGAAATCCCTCCTCGCACTGCTGTCGTTCATCGCCCTGCCGGCCCTGGCCGCCGAGCCGACCCTCTACGGGCGTTACGAATACATTGCACTGCCGGAAATCGGCGGTGAAGTGCTCAAGGCCAAAATGGACACCGGCGCTTTGACCGCGTCACTGTCGGCCAAGGACATCGAAACCTTCACCCGCGATGGCGAAGACTGGGTGCGTTTCCGCCTGGCGACCAAGGATGCGAGCAACAAGGTGTACGAACACAAGATTGCGCGAATCAGCAAGATCAAGACCCGCTCCGAAGAAGACGAGGATGAGGACGTGGCTGCGCCTACCAAGCGGCCGGTGGTTGATCTGGAGTTGTGCCTGGGTAACGTCAAGCGCACGGTTGAGGTGAACCTGACCGATCGCAGCAGTTTCAATTATCCGCTGCTGATCGGTGCGAAGGCGTTGCGCGAGTTTGGGGCGGCGGTGAATCCGGCGAGACGGTTTACGGCGGATAAGCCGGATTGTTAAAAGCCACTCATTTACGGCCTCCTGTTTCAATTGTTCTTTTTGTTTTTTTGGTAGGAAGCGCTGAACGCAATGAATCCATTGCTTGATATAACCTCATATGCGGATCTTCTGGATTCGCAGGGAAATGAGTAGTGAAAAAGGCGCCACCTGGGCCAGATTGTTTGGAACGATAGAATTTGTTGAAGTCATCGATGTCGCCTTCTGAAATGTCGTCCAGTGATTTCGTTCGGCGATTCAACAATCGGTTTCTTTTTATGTCGGAAGCATCAAGGTTTCTAACGCTTGTTGGCTGTCCCGTTGAAGCTGTCTTTGATTCTTGTGTCGTGGCTGTGGCTTGTGATTTGAGTTCGGCACTGGGCTTTTTGGAAGGCAACTGGTGCGGCGTAGAGGCACCCGCCGAGCTCGACGCATTGGGGTTGCTACTGGCACCATTTTTTGATGTGGTCTTCGGGGGCTTGGCTGCGCCTACCCTGACATTTTTACGAAGAAAAGATGTAAAGTCCTTCCACGTATGGCCCGTTGGATCTGATCG
This sequence comes from Pseudomonas sp. SDO5532_S415, assembly GCF_054071155.1. Taxonomy (NCBI): domain Bacteria; kingdom Pseudomonadati; phylum Pseudomonadota; class Gammaproteobacteria; order Pseudomonadales; family Pseudomonadaceae; genus Pseudomonas; species Pseudomonas sp. SDO5532_S415. The sequence goes on from NZ_JBSVWS010000140.1 coordinate 5,508, forward strand.
ATTAACCGGATCCCCCCCACAATACGCATACGCATTCAACCCCCCCTTCCCAAACGGACTCCAACGATCCGTGCTGTTAAACCGCATCAACACCGGATTGAACTGCCGATACCCATTCCCCAAATGATAATGCCCAGTCAGCGGGTCCGACGGTTCGCCATTAAATCCAAGCAAGTTGCAACCGCCGTTTTCCCGTGGGCGATGACCATAAGGTGGGTAAGCGATGGGATGGGGTCGATTCGTGTGGAGAGCACTCAGCACTGAGCGCTGTTGATCGGTTGCCAGCAGGATTGTTTTGAATGAATGAGTAGGCATTGGTTAATCCCTGCACCAGATTCCAAGTAAGGGGTATCAGACTCAGTCCTTTTTCGGCCTTTGCCTACTATCGCAACTGCTAGGTCCTACAGACTACACCGCTGATTTACCCTTGCCGATTGACGCCGATTCCCCCTTGGTTCACCGTTCGCCCACTCACCTGCCGGGCTCGGACGCCATGCCTCATATCCTGATTGTCGAAGACGAAGCGGCGATTGCCGACACCCTGATTTTTGCCCTGCAAGGCGAGGGGTTCACCACCACCTGGCTGAGCCTTGGCGCGGCCGCGCTGGATTATCAGCACCAGACGCCGGCGGATCTGATCATCCTCGACATCGGCTTGCCGGACATCAGCGGTTTCGAAACCTGCAAGCAACTGCGGCGTTTCAGTGATGTGCCGGTGATGTTTCTCAGTGCCCGCGATGGCGAAATCGATCGTGTGGTGGGTCTGGAGATCGGTGCCGACGATTACGTGGTCAAGCCGTTCAGCCCCCGGGAAGTGGCGGCGCGGGTCCGGGCGATTCTCAAACGCATGGCCCCGCGTGCGATAGAAGAGCCGGCATCGAGGCTGTTTCGCATCGACAGCGAGCGGGTGCAGATCAGCTATCGCGGTCAGCTGCTGACCCTCACCCGTCATGAATTCCGCCTGCTGCAATGCCTGCTGGAGCAGCCCGAACGCGTGTTCAGTCGCGAGCAATTGCTTGATGCGCTGGGCGTGGCCGCCGATGCCGGTTACGAGCGCAGCATCGACAGCCACATCAAAAGCGTGCGTGCCAAACTGCGGCAGGTGAAGGCCGATGCCGAGCCGATCCAGACCCATCGCGGCCTCGGCTACAGCTACAGCCCGGGGCACAGCTGATGCCGTTGGGGATGCGGATTTTCCTGGTCTATGTGTTGTTCATCGGCCTGACCGGCTACTTCGTGCTCAACACCGTGATGGAAGAAATCCGCCCCGGGGTGCGCCAGTCCACCGAAGAGACCCTGGTCGATACCGCCAACCTGATGGCCGAGATCCTGCGCGACGATTTCAAGGCCGGCACCCTTAATCAGAACCGCTGGCCGGAACTGCTCAAGGCCTACGGTGAGCGGCAGCCGAAGGCGACTATCTGGGGTTTGTCGAAGAACCAAGTCAACCATCGCATCTACGTCACCGACGCCAAGGGCATCGTGGTGCTCGATTCCAGCGGCGCGGCGGTCGGCCAGGATTACTCGCGCTGGAACGATGTGTACCTGACCCTGCGTGGTGAGTACGGCGCTCGCTCCAGCCGTAGCGACCCTGACGATGCCAGCTCATCGGTGATGCATGTCGGCGCACCGATTCGCGATAACGGGCGGATCATCGGCGTGGTCACGGTGGCCAAACCCAACAGCTCGTTGCAGCCCTATGTGGATCGTACCGAGCGCCGATTGCTGGCTTATGGCGCCGGGTTGATCGGCCTCGGTCTACTGTTCGGTGCGCTGCTGTCCTGGTGGCTGAGCCGGGCGCTGCGGCGGTTGACCGAGTATGCCCAAGCGGTGAGCGAAGGCCGCCGGGTCGAGGTACCGCATTATCGTGGTGGCGAACTGGAGCAACTGGCGATGGCGGTGGAACAGATGCGCACTCAGCTCGAAGGCAAGGCCTATGTCGAGCGTTATGTGCACACGCTGACCCATGAATTGAAGAGTCCGCTGGCGGCGATTCGCGGCGCGGCAGAGTTGCTGCAAGGCGAGATGCCGTTGGATCAACGGCAGCGTTTTGTCGGCAACATCGACAACGAAAGCGCGCGGATGCAGCAGTTGATCGAGCGGTTGTTGAACCTGGCGCAGGTTGAACAGCGGCAAGGGCTGGAGGAACGCGTGGAAGTGCCTTTGGCGGCGTTGGTGGATGATTTGCTGAACGCTCAGGCGGCGCGTATCGAAGCCAAGGCACTGCGTGTGGAGCAAGGGATTCCATCGGCCGTAACGTTGATCGGCGAACCGTTTCTGTTGCGCCAGGCGCTGGGCAATCTGCTGGAGAATGCGCTGGATTTCACCCCGGCCAAGGGTGTGCTGCGGTTCAGCGCCGAACGGATGGGCGAGCAGGTCGAGTTCACGCTGTTCAATCAGGCCCAGGCGATTCCCGACTATGCATTGCCGCGATTGACCGAGCGTTTCTACTCACTGCCCCGGCCGGACAGTGGGCGCAAAAGCACCGGGCTCGGGCTTAACTTTGTCGAGGAAGTGGTCAAGTTGCATGGTGGGGAGATGAGCATCGGCAATGTCGATGGCGGGGTAGAAGTCAGATTGCGCCTGGCTTAGGACCGAGTCGCGGCCATTCGCGAGCAGGCTCGCTCCCACAGTTGATCTGTGGTGTGCAGTGACTTTGTATCCACAGGAGATCCATTGTGGGAGCGAGCCTGCTCGCGAAGGGGCCATGTCAGTCTCCACACAATCTCCATATTCCCCCCATAAAGCCCCCACACAGCCATCCCAGACTCTCCCCATCCAAAACAGGGAGAGTCCCATGAACCGCAGCCTGACCCTAAAACTCGGGGCCATCGCCCTACTGATTCTGTTATTGCTGATCCCGCTGTTGATGATCAACGACGTGATCCAGGACCGCCAGCAACTGCGCGATGGCGTGCTCGAAGACATCGCCCGCAGCTCCAGCTACAGCCAGCAATTGAGCGGGCCGTTGATGGTGGTGCCTTACCGCAAAGTGGTGCGCACCTGGAAGCTCAACGAAAAAACCAACCAGCGCTATCAGGACGTTGGCGAGGAGCGCGGCCGGTTGTATTTCCTGCCGGAGCGCTTTGAACTTGACGGCCAGGTCCAGACCGAACTGCGTTCCCGGGGGATTTATCAGGCGCGGCTGTTCCATGCCGACAACCGCATCAGCGGGCATTTTTCCCTGCCGGCGCAACTGGGCATCAAGGAAGATTTCGCCGACTATCAATTCGACCAGCCGTTTCTGGCGGTCGGCATCAGCGACATTCGCGGCATCGAAAACGCCTTGAAACTCGAACTGAACGACCAGAAACTGGACTTCGTTCCGGGCAGTCAGGTCGGCTGGCTGGGCGAGGGTGTCCATGTGACGCTGCCGGCCCTGGAGGCGAAACAGGCCACCGAACTGGCTTTCGCTTTCGACCTGAAGCTGCAGGGCACTGGCCAGTTGCAGATCCTGCCGGTGGGTAAGACCAGCAACGTCTCGCTGACCGCCAACTGGCCGCATCCGAGCTTCATCGGCAACTACCTGCCGGCCCAGCGTGAAATCACCGATCAAGGCTTCACCGCCAACTGGCAGACCTCGTTTTTCTCCACCAACCTGCAAGAAGCCTTGAACGGTTGCGTCGCCCGCAGCAGTTGCGAGGCGTTTCATGGCCGCAGCTTTGGCGTGAGCTTCATTGACCCCGTAGACCAGTACCTGAAAAGCGATCGCGCCATCAAATATGCGCTGCTGTTCATCGTCCTGACCTTCGCCGGTTTCTTCCTGTTCGAAGTGCTGAAAAGCCTCGCGGTGCACCCAGTGCAATACGCGCTGGTGGGTGTGGCGCTGGCGTTCTTCTATCTGTTGTTGCTGTCGTTGTCCGAACACATCGGTTTTGCCTTGGCGTATTTGCTGTCGGCTAGCGCTTGTGTGTTGTTGATCGGGTTCTACGTCTGCCACGTGCTGCGTAGCGTGCGCCATGGCTTGAGTTTTTCGGCGGGGTTGGCGGCGTTGTACGGGCTGCTTTATGGCTTGTTAAGTGCCGAGGATTACGCGTTGTTGATGGGGTCGTTGTTGCTGTTCGGGTTGTTGGGTGTGTTCATGGTGCTGACGCGCAAGCTGGATTGGTATGGCGTCGGGCAAAAAGCGGCCAAGCCGTTGCTGTTTGATATTGGAGCGGTGGAGTGAGCCGGTCGGTGGGGTTGCGGGAGGATCAACGGGAAGGGGGGGTGTTGGCGACGCTGATTTTGCAGTGGCTACCAGATAAACCGCGCTGGTGCTTTCGCGAGCAGGCTCGCTCCCATAAGGGATCTTCAGTGAATGCAGATCAAAATGTGGGAGCGGGCTTGCCCGCGAAGAGGCCGGAACAGCCGGTGAAGAATTAGGGCTTGGGCATCGTCGCCAACATCGAAGGCCGCTGGCTCACCTCGAAATACCACGCCGCCAACTGTGGATTCGCCGTGCGCCAGTCCAGGTCGGGATGGCGCAGGTCCAGGTACCCCAACGCGCAGGCCACACTGATCGCCGCCACGTCGAAGTGGCTGGTCAGTTCGGCAATCGCGTCTTTTTCCAGCAGTGCTACCGCGCGGCGGATTTTGTCGCGTTGGCCGTCGAGCCAGGCGTCCCAGTGTTTTTCCGGGGCGCGCAGGGCGACTTCGTAGCGCACCAGTACTGCCGCGTCCATTATCCCGTCGGCCATCGAGGCCAGGGTCAGGCGCCGCCAGCGGGCGGAGCCTTCGCGGGGAATCAGCGGATTGCCGACGTGCTGGTGGTCGAGGTAGTCGAGGATCACGCGGCTGTCGTGGATGACGCTGCCGTCAGCCAGGCGCAGGGCGGGGATCTTGCTCAGGGGGTTGTCATCGATCAGTGCCTTGTCCGGGTCGACGGGCGTGAGCACACAGTTTTGCAGGGCCACGCGGTTCTGTTGACCGGTTTCGTGCAGCAGCACCATGACTTTGCGAACGAAGGGGGAGAGCGGGTTGTGGTACAGGGTCATGCTCGGGGCGGACATGGCAGCGTCTCGGTCGGTGGCGGTGAGTCGAGGCAGCATAGCGCGTTGAGGGGATGGCTCAATATCACCCAGACACACTGATCCCCTGTGGGAGCGAGCCTGCTCGCGAAAAGGGCGTGTCAGTCTCCATCAATGCTGGATGACACACCGCATTCGCGAGCAGGCTCGCTCCCACAGGGTTGTCGGTGTTCAGCGGCGTTGCAGGAGGCCGCGCAAGGCGAGGACGGCGGGTATGCCCAAGCCGAGCCAACTCAAGGCATCCCACACCCCATCGCCGAGCAAGGCGGCGAACAACCCCGCCGCGCTGAACAGGGCGATGACGGTGGGGGTGGCGAAGACCTTCCAGAAGTTTGACTGCCGGGGTTTCATACCACGTTCTCCGCGTTTTCCAGCACGGGTTTTGCCGCCTTGCGCCGCACGACCCACAGGTAAACCCCACTGCCGAGCACAATGATGGTCAGCACATCCAGGGTCGCCCAGAGGATTTGCATCGGCATGCCGCCGTAGTCACCGAAATGCAGTGGCTGCGACATGCCCATGGCGTCCATGTACCACGGACGTTCGGCCACAGCGGTGACTTGCAGGGTGCTGGCGTCGATCAACACGGGCGTCAGCAGGTGCGAGGTCAGGTGCGTGCTGCCTTTCATGAACACCGCGTAATGGTGCTCGCTGGAAAAGCGTGTGCCGGGGAAGGCAATGAAGTCAGGCTGCATGCCCGGTGCAACCTCCTTGGCGATATCGAGCAAGCGCGTGGCCGGCGCCAGTTGCGTGAGCGGCGGTGCATCGCGGTACGGCGCGACCATCGCGCTGAGGCTGTCATTGCGCCATGCGGCGATGAGCAGGTCGGCGCAGGCACTGATGACGCCGGTCACGCCGACCACTAAAGCCCAGGTCAAGGTCACGACGCCGATCAGGTTATGCAGATCGAGCCAGCGCAGGCGGGTGGATTTGTCCTGGCGCACAGTGGCGAATTTCAAGCGGCGCATGAACGGCAGGTACAGCACGGTGCCGGACACGATCGCGATCACGAACAGCAGGCCCATGAAAGCCAGCAACAGCTTGCCCGGCAGCCCCGCGAACATGTCCACGTGCAGGCGCAGCATGAGCATCATGAAGCCGCCATTGGCCGACGGCATCTCCAGCGCTTCACCGGTGCGGGCGTCGAGCATGAAGGTGTGGGACGAGTTCGGTTCGGTGCCGGCGGAGGGCGCCATGATCGCGATCGCGGCGTTCGGCTCGTCTTCGTCGAAACCGAAATACTGCATGACTTCGCCCGGGCGATGCTTTTCAGCTGCCAGCACAAGCTGCTGCAAATTCAGCTGCGGGGTGTCCGCCGGCATTTGCTTCAACTCGGCGGCATCGCCCAGCAAGTGGTCGATCTCGTGGTGGAAGATCAGCGGCAGGCCGGTCAGTGCCAGCAACAGCAAAAACACGGTGCAGATCAGGCTGGTCCAGGTGTGGACGAAGGACCAGCGGCGAATTGTTTTACTTTTCATTTCATGACCTTCAGAAATACCAAAGCCGTCCTTGCTGGACGGCCTGGGTACTGGGCGTGTCAGATCAAGCCGTTACCACTTGTAGGTGGCACTGGCCACGACACTGCGTTGGTCGCCGTAGTAGCAATAGAAACCGTCGCAGGTGGAGATGTAATCCTTGTCGAACAGGTTGGTTGCGTTCACAGCCAGCGAGGCACCTTTGAGGCTGTTATCCAGGCGCCCCAGGTCGTAATGGACCGCCGCATCGAACACGGTGTAGGCGTCAGCCTTGCCCAGCCAGGTATTGCCCTGGTCGCCGTAGGTGTTGCCGGTGTAACGCGCGCCGGCGCCGATGCCGAAGCCGTCCAGCACGCCGTTGTGCCAGGTGTAGTCGGCCCACAGCGAAGCCTGTTGGTTAGGCATCAATTGCAGGCGATTGCCTTTGAAATCGCCTTTTTGCACTTCGGACTTGGCCAGGGTGTAAGCCGCGATGACCTTGAGGTTCTCGGTCACGTCGGACACTGCTTCCAGCTCCAGGCCTTTGACTTTCACTTCACCGGTCTGGCTGGTGATCGAGACGTTATCCGAGTTGGTGGTGGTGACGGAGACGTTTTTCTGGGTCAGGTCATACACCGCGGCGCTCAGCAACGTGTTGCTGCCCGGTGGCTGGTACTTGATGCCCAGCTCCCATTGCTCGCCTTCGGTCGGCTTGAACGAATCGGTCGGCGAGGCCGTGGCGTTGCTGGTCGGCTGGAACGATTCGGCATACGACAGGTACGGGACGAAGCCGTTATCGAACACGTAGCTGATCGCTGCGTTGCCGCTGAAGTTGGTGTCGCGCTCGGTGTTGGTGGCATCGCCCTTGTTGAAGAACTTGGTGCCGGTGTGAACCCAGTCCTCGCGACCACCCAGGGTCAGGCGCCAACGGTCGAGGGCCATCTGGTCCTGAATGTACAGGCCGGTCTGGTAGGTCTTCTGATCGTAGTCATAGAACGCCGACGAGCGCGGTGGCCGAACGATGGGTTGACCATAAATCGGGTTGTTGACGTTGGTGGGCGGAGCGCTGCCGAAAATCGACGTGTAGTTGGTGTTGCTGCGCTGATGATCGAGACCGATCAGCAGAGTGTGACGAATTTCGCCCGTATCGAAGTCGGCCTGGAAGTTGTTGTCCACGGCGAACTGGCTGATGTCTTCGTCGACGCTGGTGGTCGAACGACCTACGTTGCCTTCGTCGTCGACCATGGTGAACGGGTACGCGCCGACGGTGATGCCCTGGAAGGACAGGTCGGACTTGGTATAGCGCAGGTTCTGGCGGAACTGCCAGACATCGTTGAGGCGATGCTCGAAGGCGTAGCCCAGCGCGTAGTAGGTGCGGTCGTAGTATTCCCAGTCCGGGTCGCCCAGGTTCTTGTGGTGGGAAACATCGCCGAACGGCATGTTGATCTTGGTGCCCTGGATCGGCAGGAACTGGCTGGTGATACCGGTATCGTCACGGGTGAATTGCGTGAGCAAGGTGAACTTGGTGTCTTCGTCGATGTTCCAGGTCACGCTCGGCGCAATGTTGTAGCGCTTGTTGTCGACGTGGTCGATCTGGGTGCCACTGTCGCGCACCACGCCGCTGAGGCTGTAGAGGAATTGACCTTCATCGTCGATCTTGCCGGTGCTGGCGAAGTTGATCTGGCGATGATTGTCGCTGCCGTATTGCAGCTGGATTTCGTTGCTCGATTCAGCGCTGGGACGACGGCTGACCATGTCCAGCAGACCGCCCGGCGGGGTCTGGCCGTAGATCGACGAGGCCGGGCCACGCAGCAGGGCGAGGCGGTCGAGGTTCCAGGTTTCCTGTTTCGGGTTGGCGTACACACCTTTTGGCAGTGGCAGACCATCGAGGAACTGGGTCGGTTCGAAGCCGCGCACACGTATCCAGTCTGCACGGGTGTCGCTGCCATAGCTGCTGGCGGTGATGCCGGGCATGTAGCGCACGGCGTCGTCGAGGCTGTGTACGTTGCGGTCGTCCATTTGCTCGCGGGTGGCAATCGAGATCGAACGGGGGACTTCGACCAGTGCGGTGTCGGTCTTGGTGCCGGCGGCGGTGCGCTTGGCGACATACCCTTCAACCGGGCCCCAGGCGCTTTCGGTGTTTTCCACGCCGATCACGCTGGTGGCCGGCAGGGCCATCGCGCCTTCGGGCACGGCCACCAGGGTGTAGGTGCCGCCGCTCTGTTCCAGCTGCAGGCCGGTACCGCGCAAGGCTTCTTGCAGGGCACCGGCGGCATCGAACTGGCCTTTGACCGGGGCGGACGTCTTGCCCGCGGCCAGCGATGGATTCAACGACAGTGCCAGACCGGCCTGGCTGGCGATCTGGTTTAGGGTGCTGGCCAATGGCGCGGCGGGCAAGTTGTAGGTGCGAATGCTGGATGCCTGTTCAGCGGCGATCAGTTGGCTGCTGGCCAAAGGGGTGCAAAGGGCAATGGCAACCGCCAGCAAACTGGGGCGCAACAAGGTGTCTAGCGAACGGGACATACAGCGGCTCCTGAAAGTGAATACTTCTCAATTGCCTACGTGCCGAACGAAAATCAAAAAGTGATAGGGCTGGATGAAAATAATTTCGATTCATCAATCTGTGGTGAGGCTGATGGCGCTATCGCGGGCAAGCCACGCTCCCACAGGATTTGTATCGAGCGTTAATTCTGTGCACGACACAAAGCCCTGTGGGAGCGTGGCTTGCCCGCGATTGCGCCGGTCCAGACACCATAAAATCAGGGCTTGACCTCAGTCTTCGCCGCCACCGTCACCCACCACGGCGTACGCTGTTCGATCTGCACTGGCAATGTCGGCAGCAGGGCGTTCAGGGCCAGGTCGGTGTCTTTGAGCGGGAAGCTGCCGGTGATCCGCAGGTCGGCCACTTCCGGGGCCACTCCCAAATGTCCCTGGCGATAGCGACCGAGTTCGTGCACCAGGTCTTCCAGGCGTGCGTTGTCCACCACCAGCATGCCGCGGGTCCAGGCATCGGCGCCCTGGTTGAGCGCGGCAACCGGTCCCAGGCCGTCGTTGCGGATCAGCACTTGCTGGCCTTCGCGCAGGATCTGCTCGTCAGGGCTCGCTTGCGGATGGGCAGCCACCGCGGACTGCAACACGCTCAGGCGCGTGCCTTGTTCTTCGCGCTTGACCAGGAACCGCGTACCCAGCGCGCGCATGCTGCCTTCACGGGTTTCGACGATGAACGGCCGGGTGTCGCCGTGACCGGTCTCGACGAGGATTTCCCCTTCCTGCAGGATGATCAGCCGTTGCTTCTCATCGAAGCGCACGTCCACGGCACTGTGGGTATTGAGGTTGATCAGCGTGCCGTCGGTCAGGCGAAGGGTGCGTTGCTCGCCGGTGGCGGTGCGTTGGTCGGCCAGCCAATAGTCGACCGGCAGGTAACGCTCACCGGCAAACAACACCAGGCCTATCACCGCGACGACACTGGCCAGACCGCTGCCGAGCCTGCGCACCCGTCGGCGAATGCCTGCGCGCGATTGCAGCAGGGCGGTGCGGGCCGGGCCGCTGGCGACGCTGAAGCGTTGATCGAGCATGCCCAACTGACGCCAGGCCCGCGCATGCTCCTCGTGGGCGGCATGCCATTTGGCGAATTCTTCGCGCTCCACCGGGTTGGCCGAATCCAGCGACAATTGCCAGGCGATCGCCGCGTCCAGGACCTGCGCCGATACCGGTTTGGAACTGACCGGGTTCATGTCGGCTCCCCGTACAACGCGATGTAGCACTGACGGATGCCCTGGGCCAGGTACTGGCGCACGCGGGGCACCGACACACCGAGGCGCTCGGCGATTTCCGCGTGGCCCAGGCCGTCGAGACGGTTGTAGAGAAAAGCCGCTCGGGCCTTGCTCGACAGCTTGCCGAGCAGGCGATCGATGTTTTTCAGGTCTTCGAGGATCATTTGCTGCTCTTCCACCGACGGTTGCTCGGCTTCGGGAATCAGCATCAATTCGGTGAGGTAGGCCTGTTCCAGCGCGGCGCGGCGGAAATAATCAAACAGCAGGCCCTTGGCAATCGCCACCAGAAACGCCCGGGGTTCGCGGGGTTCCTTCAACGCTTCACGGCCCAGCAAGCGCACGAAGGTGTCCTGGCTCAGGTCTTCGGCCCGTTGCGGGCAGGCGACATTGCGACGAAGCCAGGCCAATAGCCAACCGCGATGGTCGCGATATAGCGCACCGACGAGCTCACTTTGAGGGCTTGGGACTGACGACACGCAGCATCACCGATTGGGAAGTGTTAACTAACGAGAATTGTTCGCGATTGTGTCAGAGGCGGGGGAGGTAAAGCAATTGGCGTTGGTCGGGTGTTTTTTGAGGGGGGGGGCAGTTGGACCGCGTTATCGTTCTTCGCGGGCAAGCCACGCTCCCACAGGTTTCGAGTCGTTCACAAAATCAGCGCACAACA
>NZ_JBSVWS010000141.1:0-16316 GCF_054071155.1 Pseudomonas sp. SDO5532_S415
GGAGCGAGCCTGCTCGCGAAAGCGGTGTGTCAGTCAACATAGATATTGAATGACAGGCCGTCTTCGCGAGCAGGCTCGCTCCCACAGGTTCTGTGTAGTTTTTAGTCAATCACTGGGTTGGCTTTGGGTTCCAGGCCCATGGCGATCATCGGTTTGCTGCGGGCGTAACGGCTCAAACGCTCGACCATGGCGTAGGGCATCGGCGGATCGAAGGTAAAGCCGCGGCGTTGGTAAAACCCGCGCAAGTCGGGATGGCAGAACAGCCAGACCGGCAACTCGAGATCTTTCACCGCTTCAGCAATCAATGCGGCAGCGACTCCCTGTTCGCGACAGGCCGGATCGACAAACAACCCCGTCAGCCAATGCCCGCCGGCTACCGGACGCAAGCAGAGTGCCGCGATGATCTCGTCACGCCGTGCGACCCACAGCTGCGCGTCGCGAACCGCTTTCATCGACGATTGGTGGGCGCGATAGAACTTGTTCATCAATGGCCATAACGGCTCATCGAGTCGGGCGTAATGGGTGCTGTGCATGGGACTAAACTGTTGGAGGGGCAAGTGCGCGATTATAAAAGAACGCGCGCGTCGGGATAGGTGTATACCTGTTCTCACCCCCTCGTGAGTGGAGTACGCATCATGTCTAAAGGTATGGAATCAAAAAAAGAGCTGAAGAAAAAACCGGCGAAAACCGCCATTGAAAAACGTGCCGACAAGAAGGCCAAAAAACTGAACGTGTTTGGGCATTGATTCTGCGCTGACCGATCGCTCCCATGTGCTGCACGGGAGCGATCTTCTGAAAATATTCTGCAAGAAATCCTGGCGTCGTTGCACAGAAGGGGACTGGTCCCCGATCCGAGCAACGCCATGCCCCATTACTTCGATAGCGCCCACCGAGAAGAAATCGAAACCCTGCGCCAACGCCTGACCGCCCGCACCGAGTGGCCGACCTGGTTGCTGTTGACCGGTGTGTACAGCGCCTGGTTCGCCATTGTTCTGAACAGCCATTCGTTGGGTCTGTGGTGGAGCACGCTGTTGCTGATTCCCATGGTGGTGCTCTGGTTGTCGGTGCAGCACGAACTGTTGCACGGTCATCCGACGCGCTGGCCGGCGTTGAACAAAGTCCTGGGTTATGCACCGTTCGCCGTGTGGTATCCCTACACCCTGTATCGCGACAGCCACCTGCTGCATCACCGCGACGAAGACCTGACCATCCCCGGACGCGATCCGGAAAGCCGTTACTTGAGTGCTGAGCGCTGGCAGCGCAGTTCGCTGTTCGAGCAGGGCCTGCACTGGCTGAACAAAACCGTGCTCGGCCGCTTCGCCCTCGGTGCGCCGCTGGCCTTGTTGGGGTTGGCCGGGCAAGAATTGCAACGACTCAAGACCGGTGAGCGCCAGGCCTGGTTGATGTGGCTCAGCCATGGCGCGTTGACCCTGCTGATGCTGTTGTTCATCGCACGCTACAGCGCATTGCCGGTGTGGCATTACCTGTTGCTGGTCAGCATGCCGGCACTGTCGATCGCGATGATCCGTTCCTACTATGAACACCGCCCGCATGCGCTACCTGAGCAACGCACCGTGCTCAACGAGGCAGCGTGGCCCTGGCGCTGGCTGTTCCTTAACCTCAACCTGCACCTGGTGCATCACGACTTGCCAGGGTTGCCCTGGTACGACTTGCCACGGGTCTATCGCGCGCGTCGCGAGCAATGGCTGGCCCGCAGTGGCGGGTTCCTGGTGCGAGGGTATGGACAGTTGTGGCGGGAGAATGGGGTGAGGGCGATCGACAGTCCGCGGCATCCGTTTCACTGATGACTGCCCACCACTGAACCCTGTGGGAGCGAGCCTGCTCGCGAAGGCGGTGTTTCAGTCGACTTATCTGTTGGATGTTAAATCGCTTTCGCGAGCAGGCTCGCTCCCACAGTGGATCTTTGTTGGATGGAAGGTTTTTGATGACTCGACACCTTGCCGAATTACTCATGTACGTCGCCCCTGAACCCATCCGCCAGGCCAACGAACGTTGGCTTGCGCTGGTCCTTGAGCGACTGGGCGCTACGCGCCATGACGTCGAGGGCCTGTCGCTGATGGACCTCTGGCTGTCGCCGTACCTGCTGCTGACCCAAACCTGCGGCTATCCGCTGATGACGGCGTTGCGCGGCCAGGTCCGGGTGCTCGGCCGACCTCGCTATGAACTGCCGGACAGCAGCGGCGGCAACCATTGCAGCCTGCTGCTGAGTCGCGCCGACAATCCACGGCGAACCTTGCCGGATTTTTTTGGCAGCCGTGGCGTGATCAACGGCGAAGACTCCAACAGCGGCATGAACCTGTTGCGTCATCGGCTGGCGCCTCTGCATCGGGACGGGCAATTTTTTGCCAGGGTCGACATCAGCGGCAGCCATCGCGAAAGCCTGCGCTGGTTGCGCGAAGAGTTGGCCGACCTGGCGGCCATCGACAGTGTGACCTATGCCTATCTGACTCGGTACGCCGCAGAGGAGGTTGCCGGATTGCGGGTGGTTGCGCGCAGTGCCATCAGTCCGACCTTGCCGTATATCACGGCAGCGAGTGTGAGTGAGGAGCAGGCTGAAGAGATTCGGGGGGTGATGAATCAGGCGCTGATCGAACTCCCGCAGGTGGCGCAGGTTCTCGGGTTGTTGGAGGTGTTGCCGGCCAGTGAGCGTGACTACCAGATCATTCTCGATTACCAGCAGCAAGCGCAGGCGTTGGGGTTCGTGCGGTTGCGTTGAGGTTCAAGCGTTGAGTCGGCAGATCCATTCGCGAGCAGGCTCGCTCCCACAGGCTGATCTGCGGACCTGTGGAAGCGAGCCTGCTCGCGAAAGCGATCGATCAGGCGAAACTGAAATTCAATAATGGAATATAAAAATGAATTTTAAATATTATTAATGAATAAGGCTCCTTGCTAGGATCGCGTCACCGGACGACCGGACATTCAGCGACCCCTAACCTTTGGAGCCTCTATGTCCGGCACCGACCTTTCCCATCGCAACGACGTGGGCGGATTGTTCCGCGCCCATTACCCCTGGCTTTGCGCGCGCTTACGCCAATACCTGGGAACCGCTGCCAGTGCCGAAGACATCGCCGCCGAAACCTTCGTGCAGTTGCTCGAAGCACCGCAGCCGGTGTCGATCCGCGAGCCTCGCGCCTTGCTGACCACCATTGCCCGCCGCTTGATTTATCAACTGTGGCGTCGGCGCGATCTGGAACGCCGACATCTGGATCAACTGCAGCAGGCTGATCAATCTTCAACACCTTCGCCCGAAGAGCTGGCGCAACTCACCCAGGCGCTGCATGGCCTCGATCGCACGTTGGCGCGTCTGCCCGGCAAGGTCAGGGCGACCTTTCTGTTGTCGCGGGTCGACGGCCTGACTTACCCGCAAATCGCCGCCGAACTGGGCATTTCCCTGCGTTCGGTCAGCGCCTACATGACCCGCTCCGAGGCCTTGTGTGCCCGGCACAGCGCCAATCAATTGCTCACTCTCAACCCACAGAACAAGAGGTCCGCATGAGATCGATCAAAACCCTGCTCGGCAGTTCGCTGCTGGCCCTGAGCCTGATGGCCAACCAGGCACCGGCGGCGGAAAAAGCCGCACCCATCCATTTCGGTGACCTCACCTGGGAAAGCGGCAATCTCATCACCGAGATCCTGCGCCTGATCGTGGAGAAAGGTTACGGCTACCCGACGGACACCTTGCCGGGTAGCACCGTCAGCCTCGAAGCGGCGCTGGCCAAAAACGACATTCAAGTGATCGGTGAGGAGTGGGCGGGGCGCAGTCCGGCGTGGGTCAAGGCCGCCGCCGAAGGCAAGGTATTCGGCCTGGGCGACACGGTGAAGGGTGCGACCGAAGGTTGGTGGGTACCGGAGTATGTGATCAAGGGTGACCCGGAACGCGGCATCAAACCGCTGGCGCCGGAACTGAAATCCGTGGCTGACCTGGCCAGGTACAAGGACGTGTTCCGTGACCCCGAAGACCCCAGCCGTGGACGCTTCCTCAACAGCCCTACCGGCTGGACCTCGGAGATCGTCAACAGCCAGAAACTCAAGGCCTACGACCTGACGCAAAGCTTCGTCAACTTCCGCACCGGCTCCGGCGCGGCGCTGGATGCCGAGGTGGCATCGTCGATCCGTCGTGGCAAACCGGTGCTGTTCTACTACTGGTCGCCAACGCCGCTGCTGGGCCGTTTCAAACTGGTGAAACTCGACGAGCCGCCCTTCGACGCCGAAGCCTGGAAAACCCTGGCCGACGCCAACAACCCGAATCCCAAAGGCACGCGCTCAATGCCGGCCAGCCTGGCCATCGGCGTGTCTGCGCCGTTCAAGGCGCAGTACCCGGACCTGGTGGCGTTCTTCGAAAAAGTCGACCTGCCGATCGATCTGCTGAATCAGACCCTGGGGCAGATGAGCGAAAAACGACAGAAGCCCCGTGAAGTGGCCGAAGCGTTTTTGCGTGAGCAGCCGCAGGTGTGGAAGGACTGGGTGCCGGGTGAGGTGGCGAACCGGGTCAGGGCAAGTCTGTGAGCCGTTTTCTCCCGGGGACACGTAACCGCGCCGACCGTCGGGTCTGTTATTTCTGACAGTAGACAGGCAATCGCGGCTGAATCGACTCTGTTCCCTGCAAACGCATGAATTAGTCAGTGCTTACAGGGAGCGGAGTTTTTTCATGAACACCAAATGGTTCGTTGGAGTCGCGGCACTGTGTGTCGGCATCGGCGCACTGTTTTTTTCTGCAAAGAATGTGTCGGTCACGCGTATTCCCTACACGTTGTTTGAGCCCGACATGACGGCAGAGCAAAAAGCCGAGGTGCAGCAGCAGATTGATCGGCAGCTGCGGCGCAAAGCGGGGGGCAAACAAGTCAGTTTCACACAAGTGGTCTATCACAATGGTTCCATCGTGCTGACGTTCCCTGTCCCCGGCGACACGAGGCGTTCCGATAGTACCTGCGATTACGGCTATTTTTGTGTCTGGAGCGACCCGGACTACTCGGGCACAAAACTGTCGCTGCTCAGCACGCCGAAAAATCATTTCGTCAACTTGTCCGACTTCGGCATGAACGGGCAGGTCTCGTCCTGGCAGCATCACAACAAAATCCACACGGTCAAAGTGTTTGGAGTGGATGGGCCTGATGCCAAAGGCAACATGATGATGAGCAATCTCAAGGAAGTTGGATTGGGCAAGGGTTGCTGCCCATTCAGTATTCCCGAGCAGGTCAGCCCAACGGGGGCCTGGACTGAAATTTATGCTCAAAACCGACTGGTCGAACATAACGACCGAATGGTCAGCATTGCGCTTGGGCCTATGTTCTTCTTGTTTGCCCAGTAAAAATCCCCCCACTGCGGGTCCGCGTCTTGTGACGCTGAACCGATTTTGTCCCGGATAGTGGCCGACTAGTGGCCTTGCGCGGCCCTGATGCCTGTCTATGCTGAGGCGTAACTAACTATGTCGGTCGCAATCTGATGCTTGGGATTGAGACCCAAGAGTGCGCAAGCCAAGGCACCGTCACGGGTTGAGAGGGAGCGGTTCGGTAAATGGATTTTGCTTATGAGCATGTTAGGGCTGCCCGGCTCCGGGCTATCAAGAGAAGGATGTCTTGATGAGGAAGTCGCACCAGGGACCCTCCGATTCAACATCAAATAATTACCTGACAAGTCCTTCCTGTTTGGAGGGGCGCGCGTACCTGTTCCGAGGAACGTAGTGGTGAGTGTGAAAGATCCGTTGCTTTCATTAATCAAAAGACCGCGCTTAGGGTGATACGACCATGTTTAACCTGCATAACAAGGCTGACCTGCTGGAAATCGAACGTTTCAGTTGTGCGCTGACCGAAGCCAATGCCAAGTTGGCCGCGGTCAGTAGTTCAATGGCGATGATTGAATTCACACCCGACGGCATCGTGCTGGATGCCAACGAACATTTCTGCAGGGCCATGGGTTACAACGTCGAAGACGTACGCGGCAAGCATCACCGGATATTCTGTGAAGAGGCGTTTTACCGCAGCGAGCAATACGCCAAGTTGTGGCGTGATCTGGCGCGCGGCGAAGCGGTCAGCGGCACTTTTTTGCGCTTGAACAAGAGCGGCAAGGAAATCTGGCTCGAAGCCAGCTATATGCCTGTGTATGGCCCTGATCGTCAGGTGCGCAGTGTGATCAAGGTGGCCACGGACATCACCGACAGGGTCAACAAGGAACACGAAAACCAAAGCATGCTGGCGGCGATCGGCCGTTCCATGGCGGTGATCGAATTCACCCCGGACGGCAGGGTGATCACGGCCAACGAAAACTTCCTCAAGACCATGCACTACTCGCTCAACGAAGTCATCGGTCAGCACCACAGCCTGTTCTGTCACCGTGCCGAGGCCGAGTCGTCGGCTTACAAGGCGTTCTGGGCGTCACTCAATCGCGGCGAATATCACTCGCACCGTTTCGAACGCAAAGACAAATACGGTCATACCGTTTTTCTGGAAGCGTCCTACAACCCGTTGTTCGATGCCAAGGGGCGGCTGTACAAAGTGGTGAAATTTGCCAGCGATATCACCAGCCAGATGACCACCCTGCAAACCGCTGCGGAATCGGCCCACAGTACTTCGGTGCAAAACGACGTCTGCGCGCGCAAAGGCTCCGAGGTGGTGCAGCAAACGGTGCAGATCATCCAGGACATATCCAGGGACTTGAACGAAGCGGCACTGAGCATCGATGCGGTGAGCAAGCAGTCCGACATCATCGGCACCATCGTGCAGACCATCCGCGGCATCGCCGATCAGACCAACCTGCTGGCGCTCAACGCCGCCATCGAAGCCGCCCGCGCCGGGGAACATGGGCGCGGGTTTGCGGTGGTGGCCGATGAAGTGCGCAGCCTCGCCGCGCGCACCAGCCAGGCGACGGTGGAGATTGTCGATGTGGTGCGCAAGAACCACGATTTATCCGTGAGTGCGGTGTCGAGCATGCAATCGAGCCTGAGTCGAACCGGGCTCGGAGTGGAGTTGGCGAACGAGGCGGGGGAGGTGATTCTGGAGATCCAGCAAGGGTCGCGGCATGTGGTGGATGCGATCAGCCAGTTCAACTCGACCTTGCAATTGAACTGAACGTCGCTCAGAGCCTGTGGGAGCGAGCCTGCTCGCGAAGAGGGCGTGTCAATCAATGTTGATGTTGATTGATGTACCGCATTCGCGAGCAGGCTCGCTCCCACAAGGGTAGATGGGCATTGTCGTTAGAGCGAAGCCAGGAATTTATCCACCACCTGAGCCTTGTTCTGATTGTCGTCCTTTTGCTCTTTCTCGGCCTGCGCCATTTCTCGCTTGTCTTCCATGCGCTGGGCGATTTCTTCACCCACGGCTTTCTGCTTCTCCGGCGGCATCTGTTCAACTTCTTCCGCCGTCAGGCCCATCTCCTCCAGAATCGCATCGCGCATGCGCTGTTCCGGGGTTTTACTCATGTAGTCCTTGAATTCGGAAGTGGCCGAGCCTTCCTTGAATTTGTTGATGACGTCGTCAGGCAGCTTCATTTCGGACATTTGCAGGCCTACGCGGGTTTTGGCGAACCCCTCATCGACGTTGTCGCTGATCCGCGTGGCTTCGCTGACCTGTTGCGTGGCCTGTTGAGTCGCGGATTCCTGAACCTGGGTACTGGTTTGCGCGGCTTGCGCCTGCACATTGTTTTGCAGGGCCTGGGCCATGGCGCCTTGCAGCCCGGCGGCGGCTTCGGCGGTCGGATCTTCACCCGCACGTTTGGAAAGCGGAATGACGTGGTTTGTTATTGCACTGACCAACATGATGAATTGCCTTGTAGGTGGTTGTGGTGCAGTGCTTTGAGCAAATACTGTGCCTGTAAAGATAAGTCCTTATAAATCAGTGTCTTAACTTAAAATTGACGGATGTTCAGCTGAAAAGAAGGCAAACGTTTGCCGACGAGCGGCAACGGTTGTAAGTCTCGCGTCGGGTCAGGGCAGGCCATTGCAGCAATGCTTGAGAAAACCGGGTCGTGGCGCCAGGCGCTTGAAATACTCATCAATGCCAGGGAAGTCTGGGCGGGCGATGGGGGTCATCAACCAACGGTTGACGGACAGGCCGATGACGATGTCGGCCAGGGAAAATTTGTCCCCGGCGACATACGCCTGGGTGGTCGCAAGTTGATGTTCGAGGATGCCCATTTTCTGGTTCCAGCCACGCACGCCGACTTCCACGCGATGCGGGTCCTGGTACTCAGGATCCTTGCGCACCAATGCCATGAACGCGTAGCTCCAGGACGAATTGAGATCGGTGGCCTGCCAATCCATCCACTGCTCCACCCGCGCGCGGGCGGCCGGTTCGGTGGGCAGCAGTTCGTTGTGATGATGGTGGTGTTTGCCGGCCAGGTAGCGGCAAATGGTGTTGGATTCCCAGAGCGGACCGTTCTCATCAATGATCACCGGCACTTGCGCGTTGGGATTGAACCGCAGGAATTCCGGACTGTGGGTCGAACCAAATCCGCTGCCCCAATCCTCGCGTTCATAGCTCAGGCCGAGTTCCTCACAGGTCCACAAGACCTTGCGGACGTTGATTGACGAGGCTTTGCCGAGAATCTTCAGTGCATGCTCCATGGGGCGACTCCGTTGGCGAATCGAAAATTCGCGACACCAGTGGGCGACATTCGTTGTTCTAAAAAGGTTAGTTGAAATACCGCTCCTGTGGCGAGCGAGCGTGCTCGCGTCGGGCTGCGAAGCAGTCCCCAATAGTCAAGTCAGTCAGGATTGGGGCCGCTGCGCGACCTGGCGGGAGCAAGCTCCCTCGCCACAAAAGCTCTGGCTGGTCAGGTGCTTTCGCGCACTTTCAACTCAAACCCCATGTCCTGCACCGGCTTGGCCACGGTGTTGCCAGCCATCAACGTCAGCATCTGCTCCGCCGCGCGGCGGCCGATGGCTTCGCGTGGGGTGCTGATGCTGCTCAGGCGCGGGACCATGTGCGCCGAAGCGGGCAGGTCGTTGAAGCCCAGAATCGCCACCTGCTCGGGGATCTTGATGCCGCAGCGCATGGCTTCGAGCAGTGCGCCCTGGGCCAAGTCGTCGTTGCCGAAAAAGATTGCATCGACATCGGGATGACTGGCGATCATCTGCAAAAACAACTCGCCGCCCAGGCCGACCGAGGACGGGCGCGGGGTCAGCACTTCCAGCGCAGGGTCATACAGACCGGCCTTTTGCAGGGCTCGGCGGAAACCTTCGCCCCGCAGCAGCGTACGCTGATCGAGTTGCGCGCCGATGTAGGCCAGGCGCTTGCGGCCACGGGACAGCAAATGTCCGGCGGCGGTTTCGCCGGCGGCCAGTTGCGAAAAACCGACGCAATTGAGGCCGGCGGCGCTGTCCAGCT
Organism: Pseudomonas sp. SDO5532_S415; assembly: GCF_054071155.1. Taxonomy (NCBI): domain Bacteria; kingdom Pseudomonadati; phylum Pseudomonadota; class Gammaproteobacteria; order Pseudomonadales; family Pseudomonadaceae; genus Pseudomonas; species Pseudomonas sp. SDO5532_S415. The sequence continues at coordinate 9,342 of NZ_JBSVWS010000141.1, forward strand.
CCATCATGTACACGCAGGGGATGTTGCTCGCTTCGATCATCCGTCGCGAACTTTCAGTGCGGTCGAAACCGGTGAGCAGCAAGCCACGGGGCTGATAGGCCATGTAGTTGCGCAGCAGGTTTTCTTCTTCGTCGCGGGAATAGTGGAAGTTGCCGATCAGTACTTCGAAGCCCTTGGGCCGCAAAACCTGATGAATGGCTTCCAGGGTGTCGATGAACAACAGGTTGGACAGCGACGGCACCAAAACCACCACCGAATGGCTCTGGGCCGAGGCCAGGGCGCGGGCCGCGGAGTTGACCACATAGTTGAGCTCAAGCGCCGCGTTCTGCACCTTTTCCACCAGTTCCGTGGCCACGGTGCTGACGCCGCGCAAGGCGCGGGACGCGGTGATCGGGCTGACACCGGCCAGGCGCGCGACTTCGTTCAGGGTAGGGCGGCCAGTGGTGCGGGTATTTTTATCGTTCTTGGTTGAAGTCATCGATGGCTTGCCAAACAAAATTCAAGGCACTAAGGTAGCGCTGTCTCGATGCAGCTGCAAATGCGTGAGCGGGGGTTCGCCTGATCCTCGCTTTTTGGCGTTGGGAACAACATGCTGCAACCCACAAAAATGACAAGAAGGCGTCGGCAACTTCTGCTTTTGGTCCAGTGTCATAGCTGTCAAAGGTAGCGCTGTCTGCGCGCTGAGGTGTTACATGAATCATCCCATCACCGCCCTGGTCATCATGGGCGTTGCCGGTTGCGGCAAGACGTGCGTCAGCGAGGCCTTGTGCCAGCTCAGCGGCGCCACTGCCATTGAAGGCGACTCTTTCCACCCTGCCGCCAATATCGAAAAGATGAGCGCGGGTATCCCCCTGAACGATGAAGACCGTGCCGGCTGGCTCGACAGCCTGTGCGATGAACTGCGCCGTGTCGACGCCCTGGGCCAGCGCCCGGTGCTGACCTGTTCGGCGCTCAAGCACATTTATCGCGAACGCTTGCGCAGTGCCTTGCCAGGCCTGGGCTTCGTGTTCCTTGAACTGACCCCCGAAGTTGCCGCCGACCGCGTATCGCATCGCCCCGGCCACTTCATGCCGTCGACCCTGATCGACAGCCAGTTCGCCACCCTCGAGTCTCCCGTCGGCGAGGCGTTGACCCTGGCCCTCGATGCCTCGAACCACGGCGTCGATGAGCTGGCTGTTCAGGCCCACCACTGGTGGCTCGAGCATGGCCTGAAACGCGTCGGTTAATTTTTGCTTACAGAGATAGCGCTGTCCTTATGGCATTCGCATTACCCGCTTTAATAACAACAACAACCAGGAGACACCCCTAATGTTTGGCATGTCCCACGAGACGTTCCTGCTGCTCGATGCAGTGGTCACGGTGATCGGGCTTATTGTCCTGATCACCAAGTTCAAGTTTCACCCCTTCATTGCCCTGATCATCGCCGCAGCCTTCCTCGGGCTGACCTCCGGCATGCCGATCGGCACCATCATCAAGGCATTCCAGGACGGCTTCGGTGGCGTACTCGGGTTTGTCGGGATCATCCTCGCGCTGGGCACCATGCTCGGCAAAATGATGGCCGAGTCGGGCGGGGCGGACCAAATCGCCCAGACCCTGATCCGCGCCTTCGGCAAGGACAAGGTGCAGTGGGCGATGATGTTCGCCGCGTTCCTGGTGGGCATTCCGCTGTTCTTCGAAATTGGCTTCGTGCTGTTGATTCCGCTGGTGTTCATCGTCGCCCGGCGTACCGGCGTGTCGATCATCAAGATCGGTATCCCGTTGCTGGCCGGTCTGTCCGCCGTACACGGCCTGGTGCCACCGCACCCGGGTCCGCTGCTGGCCATCGGCGTGTTCGGCGCCGACATCGGCAAGACCATTCTCTACGGCCTGATCGTGGCACTGCCAACGGCGATCATTGCCGGTCCGATCTTCGGTACCTTCATCGCCAAGCACATCCCCGGTCACCCGAATCAGGAGCTGGTGGATCAACTGGCCCGCGAATCGGATTCCGCCGATCTGCCAAGCTTCAGCATCACCCTGATCACCGTGCTGTCGCCGGTGTTCCTGATGCTGCTCAAGACCTTTGCCGATGTGGTGCTGGCCGAAGGTAACTTCTTCCGCACCTTCATGGACCTGATCGGCCACCCGATCTCGGCCCTGTTGCTGGCATTGCTGTTGTCGCTGTACACCTTCGGCTACAAGCAGGGCATCGGTTCCAACCAGATGCTCAAATGGCTGGACGCGAGCCTGGCGCCAACCGCCGCGATCATCCTGATCATCGGTGCCGGTGGTGGCTTCAAGCAGATGCTGGTGACCAGCGGCGTGGGTAATGTCATCGGCAACATGGCGGTAGCGGCGCAGATTTCGCCGATCCTGCTGGCGTGGCTGGTGGCGGCGGTGATCCGTATCGCCACTGGTTCGGCCACCGTGGCGACCATTACCGGCGCGGGCATCGTGGTGCCGGTTGTCGGGATGATTCCAGGGGTTAACCGTGAACTGCTGGTGCTGGCCACCGGTGCCGGTTCGTTGATCCTGTCTCACGTCAACGATGCCGGTTTCTGGCTGGTGAAACAGTACTTCAACATGACCGTGGCAGAGACGTTCAAGACCTGGACCGCGATGGAAACCATCCTGTCGGTGGTGGGGTTGGGCTTTATTCTGTTGTTGTCGTTGTTCGTCTAAATCTGTATCGGGCACAAAAAAACCGCAGAGATGCGGTTTTTTTGTGCCTGCATTCAGGCCGTCAATCTCAATGCTTATCTGGCAACGGACTTCGGATCCCGCTGGCAGTTGCAGGGATCTGTTTGACACCAGAATCGGTGCCGCTGATCTTGAGTCCGCCCTCTGATTTGACCTTGCTGTACTCGTTCTGTGCACGCACACCATAGTTGCCCTCGAGAACAAATCCGGTGTGGACGTTGTTGTTTTTAATCGCAGAAGTGGCGTCTGGCTGGGCATCAGTGCCTGTGGCAGGGGGAGGTGGGCCTTTTGACAAGCTCTTTTTTTTTGTTCGCGACTTCCCTAGCTTCTGTTTTGGAGGCCTGGGATTTTTATTGTTTGCCGCCATGCTTGTCCCAACTTCCCAAAGCCCCCCACCTCCTGAGCTCGATTGAGCACGCGGCAAGTCCACATCGGCGTTCAAACCAGCCGAAGGATTGTCAGAAAAAAAATCCAAAACTGCAGTAGCTGTTCTTCCTGCCTGCCTCTTTACCGTCACCCACAACAGTTTCCAAGGAATATGGCCTGTGGGATCAAAACTCAATACAGGCTCACCCCCGCAGTACCCATACGCATTCAACCCTCCCTTCCCAAATGGGCTCATGCTGTCAGGGCTATGAAACCGCATCAATCGCGGGTTATAGACGCGGTACCCCTTCCCCAAAAAATACCAGTCAGTCTTCGCCTCACGCAGTTCGCCGTTAAACCCCAGGTGCGTCATGACCTCCTGCCGGGAGGACTGCTGGCCATAGGGGGAGTAGGCGAGGCGGTGAATGCTGCCGGCCATTTCGGCGAGCACGGTGTTTTTGCTGTCGCCGGCTAACAACAAGGTGCGGGACATGCGATTGGCAGGTTTAGATGTGGGCATGGGAGAGGGCCTTTGTTTGACGACACGTCAATAAAGGCTTCCAGCATTCCACGTAGTTCCAGCGTCGGGAACTGACAGAACTACCAGGTTTCGTCGGGCACGCCACAAACCCAATGTGGGAGCGAGCCTGCTCGCGAAGAGGGCTTCACTTTCAACGAAGATGTTGAATGTCAGTCCGCATTCGCGAGCAGGCTCGCTCCCACAGTATTTTATGCAGGGTGTCAGGATTTGCTGACGACACCATCCGCCCGGAACATCCCGCGAATCCCGCGCACGGCCTGACGAATCCGGTCCTGGTTTTCGATCAGGGCGAAGCGCACATGGTCATCGCCGTATTCGCCGAAACCCACACCCGGCGAGACGCAGACCTTGGCTTCGGCCAGCAGTTTCTTGGCGAATTCCAGCGAACCCAGGTGGGCGTAAGCCTCGGGAATCTTGGCCCAGACGTACATCGACGCTTTCGGATTTTCCACCATCCAGCCCAGTTCATGCAGGCCCTTGACCAGCACGTTGCGCCGCTGCCGGTATTGTTCGGCGATGTCGCGCACGCATTGCTGATCACCTTCCAGCGCGGCAATCGCCGCCACTTGCAGCGGGGTGAAGGTGCCGTAGTCGTGGTAGCTCTTGATCCGCGCCAGGGCGTTGACCAGTTCCGGGTTGCCGACCATGAAACCGATGCGCCAGCCCGCCATGTTGTAGCTCTTGGACAGGGTGAAAAACTCCACCGCGATGTCCTTGGCGCCCGGCACCTGCATGATCGACGGGGCTTTCCAGCCGTCGTAGACGATGTCGGCGTAGGCCAGGTCGTGGATCACCAACACGTCGTACTGCTTGGCGAGGGCGATCACCCGTTCGAAGAAATCCAGTTCCACGCATTGCGCGGTGGGGTTGGACGGGAAGCCGAGGATCATCATCTTCGGTTTTGGAATCGAGCCGCGAATGGCCCGTTCCAGTTCGGCGAAGAAATCCACGCCCGGCACCAGCGGCACCGATCGCACCTGGGCGCCGGCAATCACGGCACCGTAGATGTGAATCGGGTAGCTCGGGTTCGGCACCAGCACCGTATCGCCCTGATCCAGGGTGGCCAGCATCAAGTGCGCCAGGCCTTCCTTGGAACCGATGGTGACAATGGCTTCGCTTTCCGGGTCGATGTCGACCTCGTAGCGTTCCTTGTACCAGTTGGAAATCGCCCGGCGCAGACGCGGAATGCCCTTGGACGTCGAATAACCATGGGTGTCTTCGCGCTGGGCGACGGTCACCAGTTTTTCGACGATGTGCGGCGGGGTGGCGCCGTCGGGGTTGCCCATGCTCAAGTCGATGATGTCTTCGCCACGACGACGGGCGGCCATCTTCAGCTCGGCTGTGATGTTGAAAACGTAAGGGGGGAGTCGATCTATGCGCGCAAAGCGGCGCGGCGAACCTTGTTCGGCCATTGTTGCCTCGGATAACGTAAGCGCCCGGAACCGTCCGAGCGACGCTGGTCACTGTGGTGACCTGTGGCGGAATGTACGGTGAGCTGTGGCAGACTGTCCAGCCTGCGCGTAAACAATTTTTTCCGAAGGAATTGGGTCGATGGAATTTACCAGTGGCTTCCTGCTGAGCCTTTCGCTGTGCCTGGACATAGGCGTGGCCAACATCGCGATGATTACGTTGGCGATGCAGCGCGGCTATTTTCAAGGCTTCGCGCTGGGCCTGGGCACCTGTGTCGGCGACCTGATCTACGCCGTGCTGGCATTGGCCGGCATGACCGTCCTGCTGCAATACGAAACCGTACGCTGGGTGTTGTGGATCGGCGGTTCGGCGCTGCTGGTGTACTTCGCGGCGAAGATGATTTATTCGGCGATCCACCACGAGGCGCTGCTGGCCGAGACTGCCGAGGTCGGCCACAACTCCCATCGCAAGGAGTTCTTTCGCGGGATTTTCCTTGCCATGTCGTCGCCGAGTGCGATCCTCTGGTTCGCCGCGGTGGGCGGCACCCTGATCGCCCGTTCCGGTGGCGGTGGAGCCCTCAGCTCGGCGCTGTTTCTGGGCGGGTTTCTCTGCGCGGGGATTCTCTGGTGCGTGGGCCTGTGCTTCGCGGCGAGCCATGGCGGCAAGTTGCTCGGCGACAAACTGCTGCGCTATTCCTACATGGCATCGGCGGCGATCTTCTGCTATTTCGCGGTGTACGTGATTCTATCGGGCTACAACGAGTTTATCGGCAGCGCCGCCGTCGAGCCGTTGCACGCCCTGTAATTGGGCGAATCGGGTTTGGCTTCTATACTCCCAGCCGAACCCACTTTTCGCTCCAGGAGTCGAGCCATGGATGAGCAAACACGCGTCGAACCGGCGGAGCCGCGCTTCGAACACGGACACTTCCTGCTGATCGCAGGGCTAGGCGGTCGATTTACCCAGCAAACCACCCAAGGCATTCCAGCACTCTGGGAGAAATTCAATCCCCACATCGGCAATGTCCCGGGCCAGAAAGGCGAAGTGACCTACGGCGTCTGCTGCAATTTCGACGGCAAGGGCGGCTTCGACTACATCGCCGGCGTCGAAATCAGCAAGCTCGATGACTTGCCGGATCAATATCGCTGGGTAGAGGTTCAGCCTCAGCGGTACGCGGTGTTCGAGCACAAAGGTCCGCTGGATACTTTGCCGCAGCTGTTTCAGTACATCTTCGGCACCTGGCAGCCGCAGTCCGGGCATGAGGTGTTGAATGCACCGGAACTGGAGCGCTACAGCGAGGATTTCAACCCGAAGCTCAATACCGGAAAACTGGAAATCTGGGTGCCGATCAAGGCGTGAGACGTGCATAGAGAGGCGAATCGGACGATTCGTCTCTCGATGTCATGCCGACGCTGATTTATGATCCCCGGCCTTTCCATCTGATTGCGACCCGCCATGAACACCGTCATCCGCCACGTCACGCCTGCTGATCTGGACCGCTGCTACGCCATCGAAACCGTTGCCTATGAAGGTGACGAAGCCGCAACCCGCGAAAAAATCGCCACCCGCATCGCCACCTGGCCCGAGGGGTTCATCGTTGCCGAAGTGGACGGCGTGGTCGCCGGTTTCATCAATTCCGGCGCGGCGTTTCAGGTGGAAATGTCGGACGAAGCGTTCAAGGAACTGATCGGCCACGACCCGGCCGGCCCGCATGTGGTGATCATGTCGGTGGTGGTGCATCCGGATTATCAAGGCCAGGGCCTGGCAAAGCGCCTGATGGGCGAATTCATCGAGCGCATGCGTGCGCTGGACAAGGCCAGCATCCACCTGATGTGCAAGGAGCGGCATATCCCGCTGTATGCCGGGTTTGGCTTTGCCTACGTCAAGCCTTCGGCATCGGATCATGGCGGGATGGCGTGGCATGAAATGGTGTTGAACCTCTAACCCTGTGGGAGCGAGCCTGCTCGCGAAGAGGGCGTATC
>NZ_JBSVWS010000142.1:0-16275 GCF_054071155.1 Pseudomonas sp. SDO5532_S415
TCAGTCGACAATGATGTGACTGACATGACGCCTTCGCGAGCAGGCTCGCTCCCACATTTTTAGCCCATTTTTTATGCCGCGCCGTGCACGAACTGCTCGGCGTAGTGGCAAGCCACCTGGCGGCTGTCGAGCAGGCGCAGGGCCGGCTCTTCAGTGCTGCAACGCTCGGTGGCGTACGGGCAGCGCTTGTGGAAGGCGCAGCCGGGCGGCGGGTTCAGCGGGTTGGGCAGTTCGCCGACGATCTTGATTTTCGGCTTGTCCGGATCCGGGTGGATGGTCGGTGTCGCCGACAACAGCGCCTGGGTGTACGGGTGCAGAGGACGGGTGTAGATGTCTTCTTTCGGACCCATTTCCACCGGACGGCCGAGGTACATCACCATCACGTGGTCGGCGACGTGACGCACCACCGCCAGGTTGTGGGAGATGAACACGTAGGCGGTGTTGAATTCCTGCTGCAAGTCCATGAACAGGTTCAGCACCTGGGCCTGGATCGACACGTCCAGCGCGGAAGTCGGTTCGTCCGCCACCAGCACCTTCGGTTGCAGCATCATGGCGCGGGCCAGGGCGATCCGCTGGCGCTGACCGCCGGAGAACATGTGCGGATAACGCTGGTAGTGCTCGGGACGCAAGCCCACCTGCTTCATCATTGCCTGGACTTTCTCCCGGCGTTCGGTGGCGGACAGGTTGGTGTTGATCAACAGCGGCTCGGCCAGTTGATCACCGATTTTCTGCCGTGGGTTCAGCGACGCGTAAGGGCTCTGGAACACCATCTGCACGTCTTTGCGCAGTTGCTTGCGCTGGGCCTTGTCGGCGCCGGCCACTTCCTGGCCGGCGATTTTCAGGGAGCCCGAGGACGGCTCTTCGATCAGGGTCAGGGCGCGGGCCAGGGTGGATTTACCGCAACCCGACTCACCTACAACGGCGAGGGTCTTGCCGGCTTCCAGCTCGAAGGACACGCCGTTGAGGGCGCGCACAGTCGCGTGGCCCTTGAACATGCCACGGGACACTTCGTAGTGACGGGTCAGGTCGCGGGCGGTAAGTACGACGGCCATTACGCCACCTCCTGGTTCAGCGGGTAGAAGCAGCGGGCGAGGCTGTTGCTTTTCGGGTCAAGGGCCGGACGTTGCGCGCGGCAGTTGTCCTGCACATATGGGCAGCGCGGCGACAGCAGGCAACCCTGCGGACGGTCGTAACGGCCGGGGACGATACCCGGCAGGGTCGACAGGCGAGAGGCGCCCAGGCTGTGTTCCGGAATCGCCTTGAGCAGCGCTTCGCTGTACGGGTGCGCCGGTATATCGAACAGTTGCGGCACCTGGCCGACTTCGACGGCTTGACCGGCGTACATCACGCACACGCGCTGGGCGGTTTCAGCCACGACCGCGAGGTCGTGGGTGATCAGCACCAGGCCCATGTTCTGCTCTTTCTGCAATGCCAGCAGCAGGTCCATGATCTGCGCCTGAATCGTTACGTCCAGGGCGGTGGTCGGTTCGTCGGCGATCAGCAGTTTCGGCTCGCCGGCAATCGCCATGGCGATCGCGACACGCTGGCTCATGCCGCCGGACAGTTGATGCGGGTAGGCGTCCATGCGGCTGGCCGCGCCCGGGATTTCAACTTTTTCCAGCAGTTCGATGGCGCGTTTGCGCGCGGCCTTGCCGGACATTTTCAGGTGCAGGCGCAGCACTTCTTCGATCTGGAACCCGACGGTGTAGCTCGGGTTCAACGCGGTCATCGGGTCCTGGAAGACCATGGCCAGGTCTTTGCCGACGATCTGCCGACGCTGGCGGTTATTGAGCTTGAGCATGTTCTGGCCGTCGAAGCTCAGGGAATCGGCGGTGACGATCCCCGGGTGCTCGATCAGGCCCATCAACGCCATCATGGTCACGGACTTGCCGGAACCGGACTCGCCAACGATGGCCAGTACTTCGCCCTTGTCCACCTTCAGGTCGAGGCCGTCGACTACCGGTGTGGCGTTCTTGTCGCCGAAGCGAACGTTGAGATTCTTGATTTCTAGCAGTGACATGGGAATCTCCTCAGGCGGCGTTCTTGAGTTTCGGGTCCAGCGCATCGCGCAGGCCGTCGCCCATCAAGTTGATTGCCAGCACGCTGAGCAAAATGGTCAAACCAGGCAGACTGACGACCCACCAGGCGCGTTCGATGTAGTCGCGGGCCGAGGCCAGCATGGTGCCCCACTCAGGGGTTGGCGGTTGTACGCCAAGGCCGAGGAAGCCCAGGGCGGCGGCATCGAGAATCGCCGAGGAGAAGCTCAGGGTGGCCTGAACGATCAGCGGTGCCATGCAGTTGGGCAACACCGTCACGAACATCAGGCGTGGCAGGCCGGCACCGGCCAGGCGCGCGGCGGTCACGTAGTCGCGGTTCAGTTCGCCCATCACCGCGGCGCGGGTCAGACGAACGTAGGACGGCAGGGACACCACGGCGATGGCGATCACGGTGTTGATCAGGCCAGGGCCGAGGATGGCGACGATCGCCACGGCCAGCAGCAGCGAAGGCAGGGCCAGCATGATGTCCATCAGGCGCATGATGGTCGGGCCGATCATTTTCGGGAAGAAGCCGGCGAACAGACCCAGCAGGATGCCGGGGATCAGCGACATCACCACCGACGACAAGCCGATCAGCAGCGACAGGCGCGAACCCTGGATCAGACGCGACAGCAGGTCGCGACCCAGTTCATCGGTACCCAGCAGGAACTGGATCTGCCCACCTTCGAGCCAGGCTGGCGGGGTCAGCAGGAAGTCGCGGTACTGCTCGCTCGGGTCATGCGGGGCGACCCACGGCGCGAAGATCGCGCAGAAAATCACCAGCAGCATGAACATCAGGCCGGCAACGGCGCCCTTGTTCCGGGAGAAGGCGTGCCAGAATTCTTTGTACGGCGACGGGTACAGCAGGCTTTGATCCACAACGGAGGTGGCGGCGGCTACTGAGGAAGTTGGAGTGCTCATGGGTATTGACCTCAGCGCTGATGACGGATGCGTGGGTTGGCAAAGCCGTAGAGGATGTCCACTACGAAGTTGACCAGAATCACCAGGCAGGCGATTAACAGGATGCCGTTTTGTACGACTGGATAGTCACGGGCGCCAATGGCTTCGATCAGCCATTTGCCGATGCCCGGCCAGGAGAAGATGGTCTCGGTCAGGACCGCACCGGCCAACAGGGTGCCGACTTGCAGGCCGACCACGGTCAGCACCGGAATCAGCGCGTTACGCAGACCGTGCACGAACACCACGCGCGACGGCGACAGGCCCTTGGCCTTGGCGGTACGGATGTAATCCTCGCGCAGCACTTCGAGCATCGACGAACGGGTCATCCGCGCGATCACCGCCAGCGGGATGGTGCCGAGCACGATGGCTGGCAGGATCAGGTGGTGCAGGGCATCGAGGAACGCGCCGACATCATCGGCCAGCAGCGTATCGATGAGCATGAAGCCGGTGCGTGGCTCGATGTCATACAGCAGGTCGATCCGCCCGGACACCGGGGTCCAGCCCAGGGACACCGAGAAGAACATGATCAGGATCAGGCCCCACCAGAAGATCGGCATCGAGTATCCCGCCAGGGACACACCCATTACCCCATGGTCGAACAGGGATCCTCGCTTGAGTGCCGCGATCACCCCGGCCAGCAGGCCCAGGATACCGGCGAACAACAGGGCGGCCATGGACAGTTCCAGGGTCGCGGGGAATAGGGAGGTGAACTCGCTCCAGACGCTTTCACGGGTACGCAGGGATTCCCCCAGATCGCCGTGGGCCAGTTTCCCGATGTAATCCAGGTACTGGGCATACAAGGGTTTGTTCAGACCTAGGCGTTCCATTGCCTGAGCATGCATCTCGGGGTCGACCCGACGTTCGCCCATCATCACTTCCACGGGGTCGCCGGGGATCATGCGAATCAACGCGAAAGTCAGCAAGGTGATGCCGAAGAACGTGGGGATCAATAACCCCAGTCGGCGGGCAATAAAACTAAACATCGTGTGGTGTACCTCATCAGCCGGTTAGGCGTGCCCGGCATGCCTGGGGTCAGGAATGCCGGGAGTTTCTTATCTACTTCACCTGGGTGGTGGCGAAGTTATTTGTGGTGAGCGGGCTGATTTGGTAGCCCTCTACGTTGTTGCGCATTGCGGTGAACATTCTAGTGTGCGCCATGCTGATCCATGGCTGGTCCTGGTTAAAGATAACCTGAGCCTGTTCGTACAGTGCTGCACGTTCGGCCGGGTCGGTTTTTTCGCGGGCCTGGTCGATCAGGGCCTGGAACTTTTCATTGCACCAGCGTGCGTAGTTTTCGCCGTTCTTGGCCGCTTCGCAACTGAGCATAGGCGTCAGGAAGTTATCCGGGTCGCCGTTATCCCCCGCCCATCCGGCGGAAACCATATCGTGCTCGCCGTTTTTCGCGCGCTTGAGCATTTCGCCCCATTCCATCACGCGGATGTCGATCTTGATGCCGACCTTGGCCAGGTCGGCCTGCATCATCTGCGCGCCGAGCATCGGGTTGGGGTTGGTCGGGCCGCCACCGTTACGGGTGAACAGGGTGAAGGTGGTGCCTTCCGGTACGCCGGCTTCCTTGAGCAGGGCGCGGGCCTTGTCCAGGTCGCGGGCCGGGTTCTTCAGCTGGTGGTTGTAGCCCAGCAGGGTGTCCGGGAACGGGTTGACGCCCACGGTCGCGTTGCCCTTGCCGAACAGCGCGTTGACGTAGGCTTCCTTGTCAAAGGCAATGTCGATGGCTTTGCGCACCCGCACGTCGCTCATGTACTTGTGCTGGGTATTCATGGCGATGTACGAGACGGTCATCGCGTTCAGCTCGTCGACCTTCAGGTTCGAGTCTTTCTTGATGCTCGGAATGTCATCCGGTTTCGGGTACAGCGCGATCTGGCATTCGTTGGCTTTCAGCTTCTGCAGGCGCACGTTGTTGTCGGTGGCGATGGCCAGGATCAACGAGTCGGCCGGTGCCTTGCCACGGAAGTAGTCCGGGTTGGCCTTGAAGCGAACCTGGGCATCCTTGTTGTAGCGCTGGAAGACGAACGGACCGGTGCCGACCGGCTTGCTATTCAGGTCGCCGGTCTTGTTGGCCTTGAGCAGCTGGTCGGCGTACTCGGCGGAGTAGATCGAGGAGAAGGCCATGGCAATGTCGGCCAGGAACGGCGCTTCGCGGCGGGTCAGGGTGAATTTGACCGTGTTGTCGTCGACTTTTTCGACGCTTTTGAGCAGTTCCTTGAAGCCCATGCTTTCAAAGTACGGGAAGCCCACGCTCGACAGTTTGTGCCATGGATGGTTCGGGTCCAGCTGGCGCTGGAAGCTCCAGACCACGTCGTCGGCGTTCATGTCGCGGGTCGGCTTGAAGTATTCGGTGGTGTGGAACTTGACGCCTTTGCGCAGGTGGAACGTGTAGGTCAGGCCGTCCTCGCTGATGTCCCAGGTGTCGGCCAGTGACGGAATCACGTCGGTGGTGCCGGGCTTAAAGCCTACCAAGCGGTCGAAAATGGTTTCGGAAACCGCATCGCCTGTGACTGCAGTCGTGTACTGGACCATGTCGAAGCCTTCCGGACTGGCTTCGGTGCAGACCACCAGGGGTTTGGCCGATACGCCAACCGCGACACTCAACAACGCGGCTGCGATGGCCGCACGTAGGGGAAGCATTTTCATCAAGAACCCTCTGCAATCGGTTGAATGGACAAAAACCGCACGGCCGATTCGTCACTGAATCTGCCGTGCGGCCGGTGTATTTACAGAATGTTGAACGGGATGGTGGTTACCAGACGGAATTCGTTGATGCTGCCATCAGACTGGAATTCGCTGGCGCGGTGAGCGGTGTAGGTCGCGCGAACAGTGGTGGCCTTCAAAGGGCCGCTCTGAACGGCGTAGGTAGCACCGATACCATATTCGTAGTGGTGTTCGCCGTCCTGTTCCTGAACGCCGTCGTAGCCTTTGCCGGACACACCTTTGTTGCCGGTGTAGTGGGTACCGTCGATACCCCAGCCACGCGCCTGGTAGATGTTGAACTTCAGGCCTGGCACGCCGTATTCGGCCATGTTCAGACCGTAGGCGACCTGGAAGGATTTCTCGTTCGGGCCGTTGAAGTCCGACAGCAGGGAGTTGGCCAGGTAGATACCGTTGGTTTCGTGCAGGTAGTCGAAGTACTCGTTACCGTTCACTTCCTGGTACGAGAAGGTCAGGCTGTGGGCCTGGTGAGTCAGGCCGAACGACAGGGAGTAGGTGTCGTTATCGATGTCGCCGATCAGCGCCTTACCTTCTTCCTGGGTTTTGTAGTAGTTCAGGCCGGTGGTCAGGCTCAGCACCTGGCTGTCGCCCAGCACATGGGTGGCACCGAAGTAGTACTGGTTCCAGATGTCTTCGGCCTGGGTCGCCCAGAGGCTGGTGGTCAGGCTGGAGAATGGGGTGTAAGTGATGCCGCCGGTGTAGATGTGATCGGATTCTTCCCGGCCGTTGGCGTATTCGGTACGGAATTTCTGTTGGCTTTGTTCCATACGCGGGGAAACGCGGTCAAAGGTCGCGAAATCGAAGGTCAGGTTTTCCAGTTCGGCGACGTTCAGGCTCACACCCTGGAAGCTCGAAGGCAGTGCACGGTTGCCGATGGTGTCGACTTGCGGGCTGCTGTAGCTCTGGCGACCGGCCGTCAGGGTGGTGTTGGAGAAGCGCGCCTTGACGTTGGCCAGGCCCAGTTTGCTCCACTGCCCTACGGCATCCCCGCCTTTTTCGGTCAGGGTGCGGTTGTTACCTGAAAAAGGGCCAGTCTTGGGGGCGCCACCATTGCCGGCAGCCAGGTCCTCGCGGTCACGATCCAGCGCAATGGCGTTGTAGGCGGCGACTTCAGTGCTGAACCCGACAGGGCCTTCGGTGAAGCCCGAGTTGTACTTGAGGATAGTGCCCTGGACCCAGTTGATGCGGCGATCGGTATCGGCCAGTGTGCCGTGATCGTTGTATTTGAACTTGGCACCACGCTTGAGTTGCTCGTTTGCATACCAGTTACGGGTAGTGCCGCTGATCGACTGGCCTTCGATGAAGCCAGTGGCTTCACTTTGAGCACTTTTTTCTTTCACGGTAACCGGGGTGAACGCCTGGCTCTGGGTTTCAGCGTAAGCGGTGGCGGTTACGCTGCTGATGGCCAGGGCCAGTATCGCGGTGCTGCTCAGTTTCATGGGTGAAGCTCCTTACTTTCTATTATTAATGCCGTTCTTTTTTTGGTGATCCGGCTATTTGCTTTGGAACTCATTTCACGCATTGCAAACGTTTGCCTGGCACCGGATTGGCGAATTACGGCAATACGCTTGCATGAGGGCGCAATGCGCCCCCAGCGTTTTGGCTACACGGTTTTATTTATCGATGCTGACACCCGAGAACACGTTGCGACCGAACGGGCTGACCTTGAACCCTTCGATTTTGGCGCTCAACGGCTGGTTGACCGTCGAGTGGGCGACCGGCGTGATCGGTACCTGCTGCTTGAGGTACTGCTGCGCCTGTTTGTAGAGCACGGTGCGCTGGTCGCGATCGGTCACGACCTTGGCCTGCTTGATCAGCTTGTCGTAAGCCGGATCGCACCACATGGAGTAGTTGTTACCGCCAATGGCGTCGCAGCTGTAGAGCGTGCCGAGCCAGTTGTCCGGGTCACCGTTGTCACCGGTCCAGCCAATCAGGCTGATGTCATGTTCGCCGTTCTTGGTGCGCTTGATGTACTCGCCCCATTCGTAGCTGACGATCTTGACCTTGAGGCCGATCTTCGCCCAGTCGGCCTGGAGCATTTCGGCCATCAACTTGGCGTTGGGGTTGTACGGGCGCTGCACCGGCATGGCCCACAGGGTGATTTCGGTGCCTTCCTTCACGCCGGCGGCCTTGAGCAGTTCCTTGGCTTTTTCCGGGTTGTAGGCGGCGTCCTTGATCGTGTCATCGTAGGACCATTGAGTCGGCGGCATGGCGTTGACCGCCAGTTGACCGGCACCCTGGTACACGGCGTTGAGAATGCCTTGCTTGTTCACCGCCATGTCCAGCGCCTGACGCACTTCGAGCTGGTCGAAAGGCTTGTGACGCACGTTGTAGGCGATGTAGCCGAGGTTGAAACCGGGTTTTTCGATCAGTTGCAGTGCCGGGTCGTTCTTCAGCGCGGTCACGTCGGCAGGGCGCGGGTGCAGGGTGACCTGGCACTCATCGGCCTTGAGTTTCTGCACTCGCACCGAGGCGTCGGTGTTGATGGCGAAAATCAGGTTGTCGAGCTTCACGCGGCTCGGGTCCCAGTAGTGCTTGTTGCCGGTGTAACGGATGTTGGAATCTTTCTGGTAACTCTTGAACACGAACGGCCCGGTGCCGATCGGCTTCTGGTTGATATCGCTCGGCTTGCCCTCGGCCAGCAGCTTGTCGGCATACTCGGCGGAGAGAATGGCGGCGAAACTCATGGCGATGTTCTGGATGAACGCGGCATCCACGCTGTTGAGCGTCATGACCACGGTCAGCGGCCCGGTCTTCTCAACCTTGGCGATGTTCTTGTTCAGGCTCATGCCGTTGAAATACGGGAATTCGGTCGGGTAAGCCTTACGGAAGGGTTGTTGCGGATCGAGCATGCGATTGAACGTGAACAGCACGTCATCGGCGTTGAAATCGCGGGTCGGTGTGAAGTACTTGGTGGTATGAAACTTCACTCCAGGGCGCAGGTGAAAGGTGTACTTGAGGCCGTCCTCGGAAATATCCCAGTTCGTGGCCAGGCCTGGAACGACATTGGTCGCGCCTTTTTCAAACTCTGCCAGTCGGTTGTACAGCGGCTCGGCGGCATCGTTGTCGGTCGCGGTCGTGTACTGCGCGGTATCGAAACCGGCAGGACTGCCTTCGGAGCAAAACACCAGGCTGTTGTTGGCGGCCTGGCTCATGGACGTGGCGGCCAACAGGCCGGTGCCCAGCAATGCGGATAAAACCAAGGTATGGCGCATGACGCTCCCTCTTGTTCGAAGTTTTGGCAGTGAACCTTCGCCCGTGCGCAGGCGTGAAGGCTTCACTGGTTTCAAGCCATGAAAGTCAGCACAAAACCGATGACCCACGCGTGAGCTGGTCGGATCCCGACGGTACGAACCGTGGGTCCGGCAGTAAATGCGTAAAGTCCGAAAGACTCGTGGGAAAAGACGACGCGTCCTAGCGCTCTGCTGTAGTCAGCAGACGATCTGGATGTAGGCGATTTCCTGCTTTCTCGGTCGATAAAGCAACGGCGACGTCAGAAACGTCGCCGTTGCCAAACCTTACTTGCTGACGCTGACGCCGTAGAAGGAGTTCAAGCCAAACGGGCTGATCTTGAAGTCCTGCACATTGGCGCGCATGGGTTGGAACACCGTCGAGTGAGCGATAGGTGTCATTGGAACAGCATCTTTGAGGACGTGTTGCGCCTGCTTGTACAGTTCGGTGCGCTTGGCCTGATCGGTGGTGCGCTTGGCTTCCTTGACGATGCCGTCAAACTTCGGATCGCACCACTTGGAGAAGTTGTTGCCTTCCAGCGAGTCGCAACCGAACAGCACGTTCAGCCAGTTGTCCGGATCACCATTGTCGCCGCTCCAGCCAATCAGCATCCCCTGGTTTTCGCCACCTTTGGAGCGCTTGATGTACTCGCCCCACTCGTAGCTCTGGATCTTGACCTTCAGACCGACCTTGGCCCAGTCGGACTGCAGCATTTCTGCCATCAGCTTGGCGTTCGGGTTGTACGGACGCTGAACCGGCATCGCCCAGAGAACGATTTCGGTGCCTTCTTTCACGCCAGCTTCCTTGAGCAGCTCTTTGGCTTTCTCAGGGTTGTACGGCGCATCCTTGATGGTGGTGTCGTAGGACCACTGGGTCGGTGGCATGGCGTTGACGGCCAGTTGGCCGGCGCCCTGATACACGGAGTCGATGATCTGTTGCTTGTTGACGGCCATGTCCAGTGCCTGACGCACTTTCAGTTGGGACAACGGGTTCGGCTCGTTGCTGCCTTTGACCTTGTCCATCACGTTGTAGGCGATGTAGCCCAGGTTGAAACCGGCCTGCTCAGGCAGCTTCAACGTCTTGTCTTCGCGCAGGGCTTTCAGGTCGGCTGGACGAGGGAACAGGGTGACCTGGCACTCGTTCTTCTTCAGCTTCTGGATGCGAACCGACGGGTCGGTGGTGATGGCGAAGATCAGGTTGTCGATCTTGACGTCGTCAGGCTTCCAGTAGTCCTTGTTCCCGGTGTAGCGGATGTTGGAGTCTTTCTGGTAGCTCTTGAACACGAACGGACCAGTGCCGATGGGCTTCTGGTTGATGTCGGCGGCCTTGCCTTCCTTGAGCAGCTGGGCAGCGTACTCGGCGGACTGGATCGAGGCGAAGCTCATGGCCATGTTCTGAATGAACGCGGCATCTACGTCTTTGAGGGTGAACTTGACGGTGTTGTCGTCGACTTTATCGATCTTGGTGATGTTGGTGTCCATCCCCATGTCGGTGAAGTACGGGAATTCGGTCGGGTACGCTTTGCGGAACGGGTCATCCTTGTTAATCATGCGATTAAAGGTGAACAGCACGTCGTCGGCGTTGAAGTTACGCGTCGGCTTGAAGTACGGAGTGGTGTGGAACTTGACGCCTTCACGCAGGTGGAAGGTGTAAGTCAGGCCGTCGGTGGAGATGTCCCAGCTGGTCGCCAGGCCAGGAATAACGGCGGTGCCGCCGCGCTCGAACTGGGTCAGGCGGTTGAACATGGTTTCGGCAGAGGCGTCGAAGTCGGTTCCGGTGGTGTATTGACCTGGATCGAAACCGGCCGGGCTCCCTTCGGAGCAGAACACCAGGTTAGTCGCAGCTTGAGCGAACGGTGCGGCAGCCAACAAGCTGGCGCCGACTAAAAACGGAATGACCGCGTGTTTAAGCATGGTGGCCTCATGATTTGTTGTCATTTTTTAATTTTGAGGACGACCTCGTGAGTCGTGCCTGCGGATACTTATGCAGGGGCCATACCCAATGCAAGATCCAGAGCGGCTACAAGCCTTAAACGGTGGCACGAACGTACCTTAATGTCGCATTGGTATAAATTTTGACGCATTTGACCGTTTGCGCGGCATTTTTGTAGTGCATCTGACGCACGTTTATGGTGCGTGCAAGCGTTGGGTTGCCCGGGGGTGGGGCGGAGGTGTTACCTATTTATACCCCGGCCTGTGGGGCTGAATGGGAGTGGTTATTGTTGCACTGGATTGGATCAGTGAGCGTGGGTATCACCAGGTGCAACTATTCACTTGTAACAAAGATTGCTCGCGATGAACGGTGACGCGGTTCCCAGTCGAAGCCCGAGTAACGGCGATCGCGAGCAAGCTTTGCGCCTACTGGAATGTAGCGCAAAAAAAACGGCGATCACTTGGGTGATCGCCGTTTTTGTTCAGGGGTTATCGACTCAAGGCATCAGCACTTCAATCGCGCCATCGGCCGTCATGGTGACCTGGCTGGTGCCGGCTTCGACTTCCGGGGTCACCGGTGCGCCGTCCATGCTGGCGGCCTTCATCATCATCGGTGCACGCATGTATGGCTGCGGGAAGCCGCTGCTGTTGAGGTTCATGTTGACGATCTTGTAGCCCTTGCCACCCAGGGCATCGGTGGCAAGTTGGGCGCGAGCCTTGAAGGCGGAGACGGCTTCCTTGAGCAGGGTGTCTTCACTGGCCTTGCGGGTTGGCGTGGCGATCGCGAAGTCCATGCCGCCCATCTTCAGGTCGGTGAGCAGTTCGCCGGTCAGCTTCGACAGCGCGGCGAAATCCGTACTCTCTAGGCGCAGCTCGGAGCGTTCACGCCAGCCGGTGATTTTCTGGCCCTTGGCATCGTAGATCGGGTAGCTGTTGCGGCTGCCCTGGCGCAGGGTGATGTCCTTGACCTGCTTGGCCTGGGCCAGCGCCTTGTTCATGGTGGTGCTGACCTCGGCGGCGAGTTTGGCCGAGTCGGTGTTTTGTGCTTCGGTGTAGAGGGTCACGATCATCAGGTCGCGAGCCACTTCCTGGCTGACTTCGGCGCGCAGGGAAATCTGGTTGTAATGAAGTTCGTCGGCAGCCACGGCCGGGAGGCTGGCAAGGGTGCCAACACTCAGGGCGAGGAGGGCGGCGCTGCGGCGGAATGTGTGCATGAAAGCTCCTAAGGTGGTGCGCAGGGCATGGTCCGGACCTGCGTGAAACCATCAGACTCTAGCTTTAATGATCCGGTTCGCACAGTTACAACTTCTATACAGATGTATCACTGGTGGTGCAGGGCTTTCTGTGGCGAGGGAGCTTGCTCCCGTTGGACTGCAAAGCAGTCCCAAAACCTGCCACCGCAATTCGTCAGGAAAAGCGCGTCAACCGGTTTGCGTCTGCTGCGCAGCCGAGCGGGAGCAAGCTCCCTCGCCACAAAAGCATTCCATCGATCATTGGCGAGGCTGTGGCCGTTTGCCGCACGTTTGCCTGCCAGCCCCCACGCTTGGTTATACTCCCTGCGATCCGCCTGGAGCGCTCATCAGGAGAGCTCATGCTCGCCCCCGTTCAAATCACTTCCGCCACTCGCCAGAACCTCTGGCGGCTGACCTTCATCCGCACCTTGGTGCTGGCCGCCCAGGCGGGTTCCGTGGGCCTGGCCTACTGGCTCGAACTGCTGCCGCTGCCCTGGTTCCAACTGGCCGCGACCCTCGGTTGCTCGATGCTGCTGTGCGCGTTCACGGCGATTCGCCTGCGCACTTCGTGGCCGGTCACCGAGCTTGAATATGCCGTGCAATTGGCTTGCGATCTGTTTATCCACAGCGCCTTGCTGTATTTCTCCGGCGGCTCGACCAATCCCTTCGTCTCCTACTACCTGGTGCCGTTGACCATCGCCGCGGTGACGTTGCCGTGGCGTTATTCGGTGATCCTGTCGGGCATCGCGCTGACGATGTATACCCTGCTGCTGGCGCGGTTCTATCCGTTGCAAACGTTCCCGATCGCCCGGGAAAACTTGCAGGTGTATGGAATGTGGCTGAGTTTCGCCCTCGCCGCTGCGGTGATCACCTTCTTCGCCGCACGCATGGCCGAAGAGCTGCGCCGTCAGGAGGAGTTGCGGGCGATCCGCCGCGAAGAGGGGCTGCGCGATCAACAATTGCTGGCCGTGGCCACCCAGGCAGCGGGCGCCGCCCATGAGCTGGGTACACCGCTGGCAACGATGAGCGTACTGCTCAAGGAAATGCGCCAGGATCATCACGATCCCCTGTTGCAGGACGACCTGAGCGTACTGCAGGATCAGGTCAAACTGTGCAAGGAAACGTTGCAGCAGCTTGTTCGGGCGGCGGAGGCCAATCGCCGTTTGGCGGTGGAGATGCAGGACGTCACCGATTGGCTCGATGAAGCGCTGAACCGCTGGCACCTGATGCGCCCGGAAGCCAGTTATCGTTTCCAGCGCCTTGGCCAGGGCACGGTGCCGCGCATGGCGCCGCCGCCGGACCTGACCCAGGCGCTGCTGAATTTGCTGAATAACGCGGCGGATGCCTGTCCCGAAGGGCTGCAAGTGACCCTGGACTGGAATGCCGAGGACTTGACCATCAGCATCCGCGACCACGGTGCCGGTGTACCGCTGGCCATCGCCGAACAGATCGGCAAGCCGTTTTTTACCACCAAGGGCAAAGGTTTCGGCCTGGGCCTGTTTTTGAGCAAGGCCAGCGTGACACGCGCCGGTGGCTCAGTGAAACTCTATAGTCATGAGGAAGGCGGCACGCTCACCGAGCTGCGCCTGCCCCTTGGCGCCCGAGGAGACCAACATGAGTGACGAAATCCAGGTTGAAGGCGAAGAGCTGCCGCATTTGCTGCTGGTCGACGACGACGCGACCTTTACCCGGGTGATGGCCCGTGCCATGGCCCGCCGCGGCTTTCGCGTCAGCACCGCCGGTTCTGCCGAAGAAGGGCTGACCATCGCCCAGAACGATCTGCCGGACTACGCCGCGCTGGACCTGAAAATGGACGGCGATTCGGGCCTGGTGCTACTGCCCAAGCTGCTGGAAATGGACCCGGAAATGCGCGTGGTGATCCTGACCGGCTATTCGAGCATCGCCACCGCCGTTGAAGCGATCAAGCGCGGCGCCTGCAACTACCTGTGCAAACCGGCCGACGCCGACGACGTACTGGCTGCGCTGCTGTCCGAACACGCCGACCTTGACAGCCTGGTGCCGGAAAACCCGATGTCCGTGGACCGCCTGCAGTGGGAACACATTCAGCGCGTGTTGACCGAACACGAAGGCAACATTTCCGCCACCGCCCGCGCCCTGGGCATGCACCGCCGCACACTGCAGCGCAAACTGCAGAAGCGTCCCGTTCGCCGCTGAACCTGCGCTGAACGAATGCGGGCCACTCCTCGCGATAAACCGGACCGATCATCTATGATCGGTTCGTGCCTGTACTTTTCTTTATCGAGCCTTTTCCATGAATCAGAACGCTGAATATTCCGCGGTCAACGATGCCGTGCGCGGGCAGTTTTTTCGCAAAGTCTGGGCGATCATCACGCCTTACTGGCGCAGTGAGGAGAAGGTCAAGGCCTGGACGCTGCTGATCGCGGTGATTGCGCTGTCGCTGGTCAGCGTCGGTATCTCGGTGTGGTTCAACACCTGGTACAAGGATTTCTACAACGCCCTGCAACAGAAGGACGAAGCGGCGTTCTGGCGGCTGATTCTGTATTTCTGCGTGATTGCGGCGGTGGCGATCGTCGGCGCGGTGTACCGGCTCTATCTGACCCAGATGCTGACGATCCGCTGGCGGGCATGGCTCACGGAAAAACATTTCGCCCGCTGGCTAGCGGACAAGAACTACTACCAGCTGGAGCAGGGCGGGTACACCGACAACCCGGACCAGCGGATCTCCGAAGACCTCAACAATTTCACCTCGGACACCTTGAGTCTGGGCATTGGTCTGCTGCGCAATATCGTCAGTCTCGTGTCCTTCTCGATCATCCTCTGGGGAGTCTCAGGCAGTATCGAGCTGTTCGGTATAACCATTCCCGGCTACATGTTCTGGGGCGTGCTGCTTTATGCGGTAGTGGGCAGCTGGTTGACGCACTTGATCGGTCGCCGTTTGATCGGTTTGAACAATCGGCAACAACGCTTCGAAGCGGACCTGCGATTCTCCATGGTGCGGATTCGCGAGAATGCCGAAAGCATTGCGTTATACAACGGCGAGCCAAACGAGAACCGCCGTTTGAACAATCGTTTCTCCATGGTCTGGCACAATTTCTGGGACATCATGAAGGTGTCCAAGCGTCTGACCTTCTTCACTTCCGGTTACGAGCAGGCCGCCGTGATCTTCCCCTTTATGTTGGCAGCGCCGCGTTACCTCGCCGGCAAGATCGAACTTGGCGAGCTGATGCAAATCGGCTCGGCATTCGGCAACGTTCAGGACAGTTTCAGCTGGTTCATCACCGCGTACCAGAACCTCGCCTCATGGCGCGCCACCTGTGATCGTCTGCTGAGTTTCCGCCAGGCCATGACCGACAACGAGGAGCGTGCTCCGGCGATCGATGTGCAGAATCAGGGTGATGCGTTGAAGGTGCACAACCTTGGTCTCGATCTGGCTGACGGTCGCCATTTGCTGACGAACGCGGACATGACCGTGAGGGAGGGCGAGCGCGTGATGCTCAGCGGCCGTTCCGGCAGCGGCAAGTCGACCCTGCTGCGGGCGATGGGGCATCTGTGGCCGACGGGTCACGGCAGCATTCGCCTGCCCGCCGCGCGTTACCTGTTCCTGCCGCAGAAGCCCTATTTGCCGATCGGCTCCCTGCGTGAGGCGCTGAGTTATCCACAGCCCGGTGATACCTACACGAACGAGCGCTATGCGCACGTCCTGGAAACCTGCCGTTTGCCGCATCTGGTGGCACGTCTCGATGAGGCCAATCACTGGCAGCGCATGCTCTCGCCCGGTGAGCAGCAACGCCTGGCCTTTGCCCGCGCCCTGCTGTATGCGCCGCAGTGGTTGTACATGGACGAAGCGACCTCGGCGATGGATGAGGAAGACGAAGCGTCGCTGTATCAGGCGCTGATCGATGAGTTGCCGGGGCTGAGCATCGTCAGCGTCGGCCATCGCAGCAGCCTCAAACGCTTCCATCCGCGGCACGTTCGTATCGAGAACGGGCATTTGGTGGACCAGGCCGTGACTGCCTAAACCCCACCGCCCCACTGTAGGAGCGAGCTTGCTCGCGATGGAGGCTAACGATAAGGCGTATTTGCTGAATCAACGCGGCGCGTTTAAGTCCATCGCGAGCAAGCTGAACTGGCCTAATAATCCCGGACACCTCTTTAGGGCGATATGATTCGCCCATT